>NZ_DIEJ01000312.1:0-11253 GCF_002418565.1 Achromobacter sp. UBA5777
GGCTATGCGCTCGCGCCTGCGGGCGCTTGCGACGTCACGGTGCTGGCGCCGGCCGGCGACCAAGCGGATCCGGAGCAGGGGGCGCTGCTGGCTTTTCTGGCTGATGGCGAAGGCTGGTCGAGTTCGGCGCTGGCGCTGGTGCTCGGATCGAGCCAGCGCACCGTGCAGCGCGCGCTTGACACCCTGGCCGAGGCCGGCAAGGTGCAGGCCTTCGGCCAGGGGCTCGCGCGGCGCTGGGTGCTGCCTCCGGTGCCCGGATTCACGACAAGCTTGTTACTCCCGGCGATTCTGCCCGGCCATTAGCATGGAAGCACCCCTACAAAAGGAAGCCACCATGAAACGATCACAAGCCGAAATCCTCCGCGAATATGGCCCGTTCCCGGGCGTTGAGGCCGTCCATGGGCTGACCTACGACGGCAAGCAGGTGTGGTTCGCCACGGGCGACAGCCTCGTTGCCCTGGACCCGGCCACCGGACAGACGTCGCGCTCGCTCGACATCACCGCGAATGCGGGCACGGCCTTTGACGGCACGCACCTCTATCAGATCGCCGATGGCCGGATCCAGAAGGTCGATCCGCAAAGCGGCAAGGTGCTGTCCACCATCCCGGCGCCCGGCGGCGAGGGCGTGTCTGGCCTGGCCTGGGCGGAAGGCAGCCTGTGGGTCGGCGCCTACCGCGACCGCAAGATCCACCAGGTCGACCCCGAAACCGGTAACGTGCTGCGCACCATCGACTCCAACCGCTACGTGACGGGCGTCACATGGGTGGACGGCGAGCTGTGGCACGGCACATGGGAAGCCGAAGAAAGCGAATTGCGGCGTCTTGAACCGCGCACCGGCGAAGTGCTGGAGGCGGTCGAGATGCCCGCGGGCATTGGCGTGTCGGGCCTGGAATCCGATGGCGGCGCGCGGTTTTATTGCGGCGGCGGCGAAAGCGGCAAGGTGCGCGCGGTGCAGCGGCCGGGCAAGCCGCAGGATTAAGGAGAAAAATGGGGAAAAACAACAGTAGATGGAGATGAGAAGGATTTGCATTTAAACTTCCTGCCGATTTGTCACCCTTTTGACCCACTCGGTAGGAAGCCCAATGCAAGCAGAAAGACGCGCCCGACGCGGCCACATCGTTCATCCACGTTTCGTGCTTCGCCGCACGTCGGCGGCGGTTTTCCTGGCATTGGCCTCGGGGGCCGTTGCCGCGCAGGACGCCAACGTGTCGACGCTGCCTTCGGTGCAAGTGGTGGGCGAGAACGCCAATCCGAACACCACCGAGGGGACGGGGTCCTACACCCCGCGCGCCACGGCGGCCAGCACCGGGTTGTCGCTGTCGCTGCGCGAGACGCCGCAGTCGGTCACCGTGATGACGCGCCAGCGCATGGATGACGAAGACATGCGATCGCTGGCGGACGTCATGGGCAGCACGCCGGGCATTTCGGTGCAGAACTTCGACAGCGAGCGTTACACGTTCAACTCGCGCGGCTTCAGCATCACCAACTACATGTACGACGGCGTGCCCACGGCATTCGACGTGGGCTACGCGGCGGGCGAGTCGTCCGTCGACCCCATCATCTATGACCGGGTGGAGGTCGTGCGCGGCGCCACGGGCCTGATGACGGGCGCCGGCAATCCGTCGGCCTCCATCAACCTGGTGCGCAAGCACGCCGACAGCCGCGAGTTCAAGGCGGACCTGAGCGCGGGCGTGGGCAACTGGGACACGTATCGCGTGACGGCCGACCTGTCCACGCCGCTTAACGCCGAAGGCACCGTGCGGGGCCGCATCGTCTCGGCCTACCAGGACAACCATTCGTTCCTGGACTACTACCAGAACAAGAAAAAGGTCTTCTACGGTGTGGTGGACGCCGACCTGACCTCGCGCACGACGCTCAGCGTGGGCTACAACTACCAGGACAACGAGCCGCAGGGCAGCAGTTGGGGCGGCTTTCCGCTCTGGTACGCCGACGGCGGCCGCACCGACTGGCGCCGGTCGCTGAATACCGGCGCCCGGTGGACATCGTGGGGCAGCACGACGCAAGGCGCGTTTGCCAGCCTGGAGCATCGCTTCGACAACGATTGGCGCGTTCAGGCCGTGGGCTCGTATTCCAAGAACGAAATGGACGGCAAGCTGCTGTATCTGTACGGCTGGCCGGACCGCGAAACCGGACTGGGCATGGGCGCGTCGCCCGCCTGGTACCTGGGCGACCGCAAGCAGAATGCCCTGGACCTGAAGGCCAACGGACCGTTCACGCTGTTTGGCCGCCGCCACGAAGCGGTGGTCGGCGCCAGCTTCAACCGGCAGAAGGGCGATTTCAACTACCGGTCCGCCATCAATGCGGCCGACGTCGGCAACTTCCTGGACTGGAACGGCTCGTATCCCGAACCGGACTGGAACGATTCCATCATCGCCAACCGCTACACCACCACCCAGACCGGCTGGTACGGCGCGTTGCGCCTGAACCTGGCCGATCCGCTCAAGCTCATCGTGGGCGGGCGCTACAGCACGTGGAAGACGAACGCGATCGGCTTTGGCGGAGAAAGCCGCACCGAGTTCGACAAGAACGCCTTCACGCCGTACGCCGGCCTGCTGTACGACATCAACGACACCTACACGGCCTACGTCAGCTACACCGGCATCTTCAATCCGCAGACCTACCAGGACCGCAACGGCAACTGGTTGGATCCGCTGGAAGGCAAGTCGTACGAGGCCGGCATCAAGGGCGAATGGCTGGAGGGCCGCCTGAACGCCAGCGCCGCGATCTTCCAGATCGACCAGGACAACGTGGCGCAGGTCGACCCGGGCCAGATTGTGCCGGGCACGACCAATCAGGCCTACACGGCCGCGCAAGGCACGCGCAGCCGCGGCTTCGACCTGGAAATGTCGGGTGAAGTGACGCCGGGCTGGAATGTGGCGGCCGGCTGGTCGCATTGGACGGCCAGCGACGGCGAGGGCAACGCGATCCAGACCGACCAGCCGCGCAGCCTGGTGCGCGTCTTCACGACGTATCAGTTGCCGGGCGACTGGAACCGCCTCACGATCGGCGGCGGCGTGAACTGGCAAAGCCATGTCTACACCATCGCCAGCGGCCCGAACGGCGACGAACGCGTCAGCCAGGGCAGCTACGCCATCACCAACCTGATGGCGCGCTACCGCTTCAACCGCAGCCTGTCGGCGCAGTTGAACGTGAACAACGTGTTCGACCGCAAGTATTACAGCCAGATCGGCTTCTACAGCCAGGGCGCGTGGGCCGCGGGACGCAGCGCGATGCTGACGATGCGCTACCAGTATTGATCGCGGGCGTTATGCGGGTCGGCCTTGCACGGCCCGGCCTTACCCCGGTCCGGTCTTACCCCGGCCCGCCATTCCCCGGCCCGGCCTCAAGCGGGCCCGACCGGTCCGGAGGCCGCCCGCGCGGCCTCCGCGATGCTGGCGATGAACGCCTTGGCGGCCTCGGGCATGATGCGTCCCGCCAGCGTCTGCACCTCGAAGTGACGTTCGTTCATTTCGCGGTCGCGTAGCGGCACGGCGACGATTTTTCCCCATTGCAGGCGGTTGCGGATGGCCAGTTCACCACAGAAGGCCACGCCGCCGCCCGCGCTGGCAAAGCCGACCAGGGCGTCGATGCTGCGGCTGGTGAACGCCGCCTCGCAATGCAGTTGCTGGCGGCTGCAGCTGATGTCGATCAGCTGGCGCAACGTGGAATCGGGGCTGGGCAGGGCCAGGGGATAGGCGATCAGCTGCGCCAGCGCCATCTCGCGCCGGTCGGCCAGCGGATGGTCTGCCGCCAGGATCGCGCGCACCGGCGCCGGCACGCGGGCTTCCACACGGATGTCGCGCTGCGACGTGAGGCTGAGGGTGATGCCGATATCCGCCGAGCCGTCCCGGATGCGCTGAGGGATCTCCTGCTGCGAGCAGACGTCCAGCGAAAACCGGATGCCCGCGTAGTGCTGCCGGAAAGCCGCGATGGCGGCCGGCACGAACTCCGACGCATAGCCCTCGGTGCTGACGATGCGCACATGGCCTTGCCGCAGGCCGCGCAGCGCCAGGATGTCGCCCGCTACCCGTTCCACGTCCTGCTGCATGCGCTTGGCGTGCGCGGCCAGGAGTTCACCGGCGGCGTTCGGGACCATGCCGCGCGCGCGGCGCTCGAACAGCAAGGTGCCAAGTTCCCGTTCGATGCGGGCAATCTGGCGGCTGACGGCCGAAGGGGCCACATCCAGGCGCCCCGCGGCTTCACTGACCGAGCCGGTGCGCACGACTTCCAGGAAATACCGCAGGGAAATCTCCTGCAGGACGCGGGGGTTCATGGTCGGCTCCAAGGTTTGCGGAAAACGCAAAGAAGAATTCTAACCATTGATATTGCTGCAAAGCGCTGGCCGCCTCTAGGATGTGGGCATTATTTGCGCTTCCCATTCGCTACCACAGCCATGTTTCAATCCGACGCTCCTTCCCAATCCCCCGTTCTGGATTCCCTGCGGCAGGCCAAGCCGGTGCTGTGGACAGGCCCGGACATGCCGGCGCCCGCAAGCGGACCGGGTGCGCATTTCCTGATGGATCAGGTGCTGTCGGCGCAGGAACGCTTCGCGCGATTCGCGCCGCTGCTGGCCGAACTGTTTCCCGAGCTGGCCGAGACGGGCGGGGTGATCGAGTCGCCGCTGCTCCCTGCCGCGGCCATGCAGGTAGCGATGGGCCTGCCGCCGGACGCCGGCCGGTTGTGGATCAAGGCGGACCACGCATTGCCAGTGGCCGGTTCCATCAAGGCGCGCGGCGGTATTCACGAAGTGCTGGAATTCGCCGAATCGCTGGCGCTGCGCGAAGGATTGCTGCTCCCGGGCGACGATTACCGCAAGCTGGCCGGCCCGGAGGCCCGCGCGGCGTTTGGCCGCTATCAGGTCGCCGTGGGTTCCACGGGCAACCTGGGCCTGTCCATCGGGGTGATTGCATCGGCGCTGGGGTTCCGGTCGGCCGTGCACATGTCTGCCGATGCCAAGGAATGGAAGAAGGCGCGTCTGCGTGCGCGCGGCGTTGAGGTCGTGGAGCACGCGGGCGACTACGAAAAAGCCGTGGCCGCGGGCCGCGCGCAGGTCGAAGCCGATCCTTTTGGCTATTTCGTGGACGACGAGCGGTCGGCGTCCCTGTTCCTGGGCTACGCCGCCGCCGCGCTGCACCTGCGCGTGCAATTGATCGAAGCGGGCGTGCGGGTCGATGCCGAGCATCCCCTGTTTGTCTACCTGCCTTGCGGCGTGGGCGGGGCGCCGGGCGGGATCGCCTTCGGCCTGACGCAGCTGTATGGCCCGCACGTGCATTGCTTCTTCGCCGAGCCGGTGCAGTCGCCGTGTTTCCTGGTGCGCATGATGGCCGGCCAAGGCGAGCTGCCGGGTGCGCCGGCGTCCGCGTCGGTGTACGACGTCGGCCTGACCAACGTGACCGAGGCCGACGGCCTGGCGGTTCCGACGGCGTCCGAATTGGCGTACGCGGCGGTGGGCGCGCAGTTGCGCGGCGTCTACACCGTTGAAGACGACACGCTGTACGCCGACCTGGCGCGCCTGAAGGACAGCGAAGGCCTGCGCATCGAACCGTCCGCCGCCGCGGGTTTCAGCGGACCCCGCCATCTGTGCGGCACCGACGCCGGCCGCGCATGGCTGCGCGCGCATGGCCTGGACGCGCATCTGCCGCGCGCGACGCACCTGGCCTGGACCACCGGCGGGCTGTTCGTGCCCGACCAAGAATATGACCGATTCCTGAGCCGCGGGCGTTCGCTCGCGGCCGGCAACTAGGCGCCGACAGACGCGCCGCTTATCCACCACCTCCCATCGAGCACCGCCATGAAAACCTCGTTTCTTGCAGTCAGCCTCGCTTTTGCCAGCACCGTCGGCGCCGTCGCGCCCGCGGTGGCCCAGGACGCCTATCCCAGCCGGCCGCTCACGCTGGTCGTGCCCTTCCCGCCGGGTGGCGCCACCGATGTGCTGGGCCGCGTGGTGGCGCAGAAACTGGGTCAGGAATTGGGGCGCACGGTCGTGGTGGAAAACCGCGCCGGCGCTGGCACGGTGATCGGCGCCAGCTTCGTCGCCAAGGCCGCGCCGGACGGCTACACGCTGCTGGTCAGTTCGGGCACGACGTTCACGGTCAACCCGGCCATTCAAGCCAACCTGCCGTACGACCCGGTCAAGAGCTTCGAGCCGATCGGCATTGTCGGCCGCACCGGCCTGGCGCTGCTTGCGAACCCCAAGGTGCCGGTCAAGGACCTGAAGGAGTTCGTGGCCTATGTGAAGGACCCGGCTCACGATCAGCCGCCGTACGGTTCGTTCGGCACCGGGACCACCGCGCATTTCGTGGGCGAGGCCTTTACCTCGGCCGCCAAGCTGAAGATGACGCACGTGCCGTACAAGGGCAGCTCGCCCGCAATGACGGACCTGATCGGCGGACAGATTCCGTTCTCGGTCGACACCGTGGCCGCGGCCCTGCCGCAAAGCAAGCAGGGCAAGGTGCGCGTGCTGGCGGTGTCCGCGCCCAAGCGCTCCGCGTTCCTGCCCGACGTGCCCACGTTCGCGGAGCAGGGCTATCCCTCGGTTGCGATGGATACGTGGCTGATGGTCGCCGCGCCGCGTGGCCTGCCGGCCGACGTGAAGACGCGGCTGGAGAAGGCGCTCAAGGCCACCGTCGAATCGCCCGAGGTGGTCAAGAGCCTGGAGGCGCAAGGCTTTGAAGCCGCCTTCGCGAGCGCCGCGGAAGGCGAGGCGCTGATTCAGCAGGAACTGCCCGTCATGCGTGAAGTCGCGCAGCGGGCCAACATCAAGATCGACTGAAGGAAGACGACGATGGCATTGGACGACACCCTGGTATCCCTGACGGCGGTCGAACTGCGGCGCATGATCGGCGCCCGCCAGCTTTCGCCGGTGGAATTGCTGGAAGCCTGCATCGCGCGCATCCAGGCCGTGAACCCGTACATCAACGCGGTGACCGCCACCGCCTACGAGCGGGCCCGGGCGGAGGCGCGCGCCGCCGAGCGCGCCGTGATGGCGGGCGAGCCGCTGGGCCTGTTGCACGGCCTGCCGATGGGGGTGAAGGACCTGGAACCCACCGCCGGTGTGCTGACCACATACGGCTCGCCTTTGTATCGCGGCCACGTGCCCGAGGAGGACATCGAGCTGGTGGCGCGCCTGCGCCGCGCCGGCGCCATCGTCGCTGCCAAGACCAACGTGCCCGAAATGGGCGCGGGCGCCAATTCACGCAACACGGTGTGGGGCGCGACCGGCAATCCGTTCAACCCCAACCTGAACGCAGGCGGTTCGTCGGGCGGTTCGGCTGCGGCGCTGGCCAGCGACATGCTGCCGGTCTGCACGGGTTCGGACACCGGCGGCTCGCTGCGCATTCCCGCGTCCAAATGCGGTGTTGTCGGATTTCGGCCCTCGCCAGGCATCGTGCCCAGCGTGCGCAAGCCGCTGGGCTGGACGCCGATTTCCGTGGTCGGGCCGATGGGCCGCACGGTGGCCGACGCCTGCCTGCAGATGGCGGCGTCCGCGGGCATGCATGCAGGCGATCCGCTCAGCTATCCGCTGGACCCGCTGCAATTCCTGAACCCCGGCGTCGCGGACCTGGGCTCGCTGCGCGTGGCCTATACCGAAGACTTCGGCGCCTGCGACGTGGACGACAGTATCCGCGCCACCTTCCGCGAAAAGATCGCCGCGATGCGGCATCTGTTTGCCGCCTGCGATCCGATCGACCTGGATGTGGGTGAGGCCCACCGGTGCTTTGACGTGCTGCGCGCCGAAGCCTTCGTGGCGGGCATGCGCGACGCGTACGAGAAGGATCCGTCCAGCCTGGGCCCCAACACCCGCGCCAACTTCGAAATGGGCGCGGCGATGAGTCTGAAGGACAGCGCCTGGGCGCAGGCCGAGCAGACGCGCCTGATCAAGCGCTTTCAGCGCGCCTACGACGATTACGACCTCATCCTTTCGCCCACGACGCCGGTCTCGCCGTTCCCGTGGACGCAGCTGTACGCGGACAAGATCAACGGCATTGCGCAGGAGAACTACTACCGCTGGCTGGCACTGACGTATGTGATCACGCTGACCACGCACCCGGCGCTGACGCTGCCGTGCGGACGCGATGCGAAGGGCATGCCGTTCGGGCTGCAGATCGTGGGGCGCTTTCGTGGAGACCGGGAAGTGCTGGCCGCGGCGCAGGCGATGGAGCAGGCGTTTGCGGGCTCGGACGTGTTGCAGCGGCCAAGGCCGGATCTGGCGGCGTTGCGTCCCGCTGAACCGGCACTGACGTCGATCGTGACTTCGCCGCCACAGTTGCAGGGCGGGGGAGAGGCGGGCTCCGTGTCGGCGGTATAACCACCTCCTTTCACCGCATCGGGCCAGCACGCCGCGTCACGCGGCCTGCTGGCCTTTTTGCTATTTAGGGCTAGTCCGTTTTCTAGGGTAATTCCTGACTAAAAGCTGATTGTCAGCCGTTTGTCAGGCAGGTTTAATCACTCCAAAGTTGCGCATCAGACGCATCAACCCGCATCGGATGGCTCGCAGCAGCCAATCTGTGCCACACCCTTGCAGCCGTAGTAACAACACGCTGGTCCATGTAGTCCACCCCAGGAGACAACAAGCCATGCAACACGTTACAAAGCCCCGCCGCCGCAAATTCATCTCCGGCGCAGCCGCCGCAGGGGTCGCGGCGCTAGGATTTCCCGCCATCGCCAAAGCGCAGAACGCGCCCATCTCTTTCCGGTTCCAGAGCACCTGGCCCGCGACCGACATCTTCCACGAATTCGCCCGCGACTACGCCAACAAGGTCAACGAGATGGCCGGCGGTCAGTTGAAGATCGAAGTGCTGCCCGCGGGCGCCGTGGTCAAGGCGTTCGACTTGCTGGATGCGGTGTCGGCCGGGACGCTGGATGGCGGCCACGGCGTGGTGGCCTACTGGTACGGCAAGAACACGGCGGTGGCGCTGTGGGGGTCCGGTCCGTCTTTCGGCATGGATGCCAACATGCTGTTGGCCTGGCACGAATACGGCGGCGGCAAGGAGCTGCTGGTCGAGATCCAGAAGGCCATGAACGTGAACGTGCAGTCCCTGATGTACGGTCCGATGCCGACGCAGCCGTTCGGTTGGTTCAAGCGGCCGGTCACCAAGGTCGAGGACGTCAAGGGCGTGAAGTTCCGTACCGTGGGCCTGGCCATTGACATGTACACCGCGATGGGTGCGGCCGTGAACGCGCTGCCGGGCGGGGAAATCGTGCCGGCTCTGGACCGCGGGCTGCTGGATGGGGCGGAATTCAACAACGCGTCTTCCGACCTGGCGCTGGGATTCCAGGACGTCTCCAAGATCTGCATGCTGCAGAGCTTTCACCAGAGCGCCGAGCAATTCGAGGTGCTGTTCAACAAGGCCAAGTACGACGCCTTGCCCGAACACCTCAAGCACATCCTGAGCTATGCGGCGCAGGCGTCCAGCGCGGACATGTCCTGGAAGGCGGCGAACCGCTATTCGCAGGACTACATCAAGCTGCAGAAGGATCACAACGTCAAGTTCTACAAGACGCCGGACGCGATCCTGCAGCAGCAGCTCAAGATCTGGGACGAGATGATTGCCAAGCGGTCGGCCGAGAATCCGCTGTTCAAGAAGGTGCTGGATTCGCAGCGCGCGTTCGCGGAGCGGGTGGGGCGCTGGCACGGCGACACGACCGTCAATTACCGCATGGCCTACAACCACTACTTCTCGCGCAGCACCAAGCCGGCCTGACGCCGTCCTGCGCTGCTCCCGCGCGCCGCCTGGCCGGCGCGCGGGGTTTCGCCATGCGTCCAGGTTCCGTGCGCGCCGGCGGCAGGTTTGCTGCGGCCTGAGCGGATCCGACTCCAGGACCTTCGATGATCCGAATCGTACGTTTCATAGATAGCATCTCCACCCTCGTGGGCAAGACCTTTGCCTGGCTGATCGTGGTGCTGACGCTGCACGTGTGTTGGGAAGTCGCGGCGCGCTATATCCTGAATCAGCCCAGCGCCTGGGCGTTTGACCTCCAGATGATGTACTACGGCATCCTGTTCATGATGGCTGGGGCGTATACGCTGGCCAAGAACGGGCACGTGCGCGGGGACATCCTGTACGGATTCCTGCCGCCGCGCGTGCAGGCGGGGCTGGACCTGCTGCTCTTCATCGTCTTTTTCTTTCCGGGCGTCATCGCCCTGGTGTGGGCGGGCTGGTACTACGCCGGCTACTCCATCGCCATCCGCGAACACTCGTCGCTGATGGCCAACGGGCCGCCGATCTATCCATTCAAGGCCTTCATCCCCGCCGCCGGCGCGGTGCTGCTGCTGCAGGGCGTGGCCGAGGTCATGCGTTGCATCCTGTGCCTGAAGCAGGGCGCGTGGCCGTCGCGTGAAGAGGACGTCGAGGAAGTGGACGTCGATAAGCTCAAGGAGATGGTGCACGTGAAGGACGAAGACATCGCCAAGCTCGATCGTTACGTCAACACCGGGGAGTCCCAGCGATGAAAATCCACAAGGCATTGTGGTTCGGCCTGTCGTGCATCGCGCTGGTGCTCCTGATGATCGCGTTCCTCACGCCGTGGGACAACCTCACCACGGGCCACATCGGGCTGCTGATGCTGGCCCTGATCGTGGTGGCGATCATGCTGGGCTTTCCCACGGCGTTCACGCTGATGGGCATGGGCGTGCTGTTCACGTTCCTGGCGTATTACATGCAGAGTTCGGATCCGGGGCGGTCACTCGGACAGACGCTGGATCTGATGGTGCAGCGCACGTACGCCACGATGACGAACGATTCGCTGATTTCGATTCCGCTGTTCGTGTTCATGGGCTATCTGGTCGAACGCGCCAACCTCATCGAAAAGCTCTTCCGGTCGATGCATCTGGCGCTGGCGCGGCTGCCCGGCGCATTGGCAGTGGCCACGCTGGCGACGTGCGCGATCTTCGCGACGGCGACGGGCATCGTGGGGGCGGTGGTCACGTTGATGGGGCTGCTGGCGATGCCGGCCATGCTGAAGGCCGGCTACAGCGTGCGCCTGACGGCCGGTTCCATTACGGCGGGCGGTTGCCTGGGCATTCTGCTGCCGCCGTCGGTGATGCTGATCGTGTATGGGGCCACCACGGGCGTGTCGGTCGTGCAGTTGTATGCCGGCGCGCTGTTTCCCGGGATCATGCTGGCGATTCTGTACATGGTCTATGTGATCATCGTGGCCAAGCTGCGGCCCGACATGGCGCCGCCGCTGCCCGAGAGCGAACGCGGCGTGCCGCTGTCGCCCGGCACGGCC
>NZ_DIEJ01000271.1:0-23014 GCF_002418565.1 Achromobacter sp. UBA5777
TACGCTGCCGATGACGCCCGGCACGCCCGCGCTGACACAATTCCCCGTCAACGCGTGGCGCCGCGCGCAGGACCGCGCGCTGCAGGCGGCGCCGGCCGCCGCGCTGGGCTACGGCCATCCGGCGGGCGAGCCCGCGCTGCGCGAGGCCATTGCCCAATACCTGCGCGTGTCGCGCGGCGTGCATTGCGACGCCTCGCGCATCGTCATCACCGAAGGCGCACAGGGCGGGCTGGCGCTGTGTGTGCAACTGCTGACCAATCCTGGGGACACCGCCTGGCTGGAAGACCCCGGCTACCGCGGCGCCAAGTCCGCCTTCCATGCCGGCGACCTGAATGTGGTGGCCATGCGCGTCGACGCCGACGGCATCGTCATCCCGGAAAGCGCCTGGTCCCGCCAGCCGCCTCGTTTGATCCAGACGACGCCGTCGCACCAATACCCGACCGGTGCGGTGCTGTCGCTGACCCGCCGGCTCGATCTGCTGGAACGCGCGCGACGCGCCGGCGCGTGGATCATCGAAGACGACTACGACAGCGAGTTCCGCCACCAGGGCGAACCGATCGCCGCCATGCAGGGGCTGCTGCCGGACGCGCCGGTGCTGTATGTCGGCACGTTCAGCAAGACGATGTTCCCAGCCCTGCGCCTGGGCTTTCTGGTGTTGCCCGACGCCATCGCGCGCGAGGCCATGCCATCCATCATCGAAATGCAGCGCGGCGGTCACCGGCTGGAACAGCTCGCCATGGCCGCCTTTATCGAAAACGGCCAGTTCTCGCGTCATCTGGGCCGCATGCGGCGCCTGTACCGCGAACGCCAGGCGGCGCTGCGCGAGGCGCTGGCCTTGCATCTGGGGATCGAGCACGAGGTCCTGGGCGGGCACTGCGGCCTGCACCTGACCGTGCGGCTGCCGCCGGCCTATGCCGACACGGCGATCGTGACCGAGGCGCGCAAGCTGGGCATGAATCCGGGCGCGCTGTCGTCGTTTGCGCTGACGCCGCGTGCCGAGGACAACGGCCTGGTGATCGGCTACGGCAACACGGGTGCGGAGCGGTTTCCGGCGCTGGTGCGCCGGCTGCGGGACGTGGCGGTGGCCATAGCGAAAGCGGCTTAGGACTGGGTTAGTCCACCAGCCCGCCCAGCACCAGCAACGTCATGAACAGCCAGAACAGGAAGCCCAGAATCGAGCGCCGCAGCAGCGCCTTGATCGCGCCCCACAGGAACATCAGGCCCAGCGCCAGCAACACCAGATTGAAAATCGACGGGCTCATGCCCATCGCGCCGGCCAGCCCGCCATAGAAATCGGCCAGCGCGCCGCCCAGCCCGCCGAGCAGCCATTTGATCCCTGCAACGATGGCGCGCAGGCCCTCGCCAAGCATGCCGCCCAGCGTCGCGAAAAATCCGTCGTCGGCCGGCATCAGCGGCGCGTATCCACAAGCATGCGCACGGCCAGGCCGGCCAGCACGGTGCCCATCAGCCAGCGCTGCACCACCATCCACAGTGGGCGGCCCGCCAGGAACCCGGCAATGGAGCCGGCCATGATGGCGATCAGCGCGTTCACCGACAGGCTGATGACGACCTGCGTCATGCCAAGCGCCAGCGACTGGGTGAAGACGCTACCGTGGTCAGGCTGGATGAATTGCGGCAGCAGCGACACGTACATGACGGCGATCTTGGGATTGAGCAGATTGGTAAGCAGACCCATCGTGAACAATTGCCGCGGACTGCTCTTGGGCAGGTCATGCACCTGGAACGGCGAGCGGCCGCCCGGACGGATTGCCTGCCACGCCATGTACAGCAGATAGAGCGCCCCGCCAATGCGCAACGCGTCGTAGGCATAGGGCACAGCCATCAGTAAGGCGGTGATGCCGAACGCCGCACAGGCCACGTAGAAGATGAATCCCACCGCCACCCCGCCCAGCGAAATCAGGCCGGCCTGCGGCCCTTGCGAGATGGAGCGCGACACCAGATAGATCATGTTGGGCCCGGGCGTGAGCACCATGCCCAGCGCTACCAGGGCGAAAGTCAGCAGATGTGTCAGGTCAGGCATGGAGTGCCGGCGCGCGCCGGTCAGAAGTCGGGTCGTGACTGCACACCTTAGCCGAAAACTGTATCGGAACAGCGGAATTTTCGGGCGGGGTTGGCGGCTCGTCGCGCCGGCGATACAGTGGACCGCTCGACCCCTTCCTGTGGAGCGCAGCCCATGCCGAAACGTCATCCGTCCCCGGCAGACAGCCCCGCCGCGATCCGCGTCGGCATCGGCGGCTGGACCTTCGAACCGTGGCGCGGCGTCTTCTACCCCGACGACCTGCCCCATGCGCGCGAACTGGAATACGCCAGCCGGCAGGTCACGGCCATCGAGATCAACGGCACCTACTACGGCACCCAGAAACCCGACACCTTCGCCAAGTGGCGCGATGAAACGCCCGACGACTTCGTCTTTTCGCTGAAGGCATCGCGGTATTCGACCAACCGGCGCGAACTGGCCGGCGCCAAGGACTCGATTGCCAAATTCGTAAACAGCGGCATCGCCGAACTGGGACCGAAGCTGGGGCCCATCGTGTGGCAGTTCGCGCCGACCAAGCAGTTCGACCCTGAGGATTTTGGCGCCTTCCTGGAATTGCTGCCGGACAAGGTGGACGGTTTGCCGTTGCGGCACGCGCTGGACGTGCGCCATCCCAGCTTTGCCTGCGAGGAATACGTGGCCCTTGCGCGCCGCCATCGCGCGGCGACCGTGTACACCGATAGCGACGAGTTTCCCGCCATCGCCGATCGGACCGCGGACTTTGTCTACGCGCGGCTGATGCGCGCCAGCACGGCCTACAAGGCCGGTTACGCGCCCAAGGCGCTGGACGCCTGGGCGGAGCGATTCCGCATCTGGTCACGCGGCGCGGACCCGGACGACCTGCCGCTTATCGGCAAAGCGGCCTCCGGGAAAAAATCGCAAGACGTCTTCGCGTACTTCATCAATGGCGCAAAAGAACGCGCGCCGGCAGCGGCGCGCGCGATGATTCAACGCCTGTAGCGCCGGCGCACGCCGCTCGCGCCATTTGGCGCTTGCGGCCCCGCCGGTTGACAGCCTTATTCCGCGACGGGCGTGCGCATCGTCACAAACTCTTCGGCTGCCGTGGGATGGATGCCGATGGTGTCGTCGAACACCGCCTTGGTCGCCCCCGCCTTCAGCGCCACGGCCAGTCCCTGCACGATCTCGCCCGCCTCCGGACCCACCATGTGCACGCCCAGCACGCGATCGGTCTGCGCGTCGACGATCACCTTCATCAGCGTGCGCTCCTGCGATTCGGTCAGCGTCAGCTTCATGGGGCGGAAGCGGCTTTCGAAAAGCTGCACCTCGTAGCCGGCTTCGCGCGCCTCTTCGGTGGTCAGGCCCACCGTGCCGATGTTCGGCAGGCTGAACACCGCAGTGGGGATCAGCTTGTAGTCGACCTTGCGGTATTCGTGCGGGCGGAACAGGCGCCGCGCCACCGCCATGCCTTCGGCCAGCGCCACGGGCGTCAGCGGCACGCGGCCGATCACGTCGCCGATGGCCAGGATGGACGGCTCCGCGGTGCGGTATTCGTCATCGACCTCGATGAAGCCGTCTTTGCGCAGCTTCACGCCGGTGTTTTCCAGCCCCAGGTTGTCCAGCATCGGACGGCGGCCCGTGGCGTAGAACACGCAGTCGGTCTCGATGACGGAACCGTCCTTGCAGGTGGCGGCCAGCGATCCATCGGCGCGCTTGTCGATGCGCGCGACCTCGGTGTTCATGCGCAGGTCGATGCCCTTCTTGACCAGTTCGTCGCGCAGGTGTTCGCGCACGCCCAAGTCAAAGCCGCGCAGGAAGAGCGGGCCGCGATACGACTGGACGGTCTGTGCGCCCATGCCGTTGAAGATGGACGCGAACTCGACGGCGATGTAACCGCCGCCCACGACCAGCACGCGGCGCGGCAGCTCCTTCAGGAAGAAAGCCTCGTTGGAGGTGATGGCGAGTTCCTTGCCGGGAATGTCGGGCACCTGCGGCCAGCCGCCCGTTGCCACCAGAATGTGTTCGGCGCTATAGGTCTTGCCGTTGATTTCGACCTTGTGCGGATCGACGATGCGCGCGTGGCCTTCCAGCAGCGTCACGCCGCTGTTGACCAGCAGGTTGCGGTAGATGCCGTTCAGGCGCTCGATCTCGCGGTTCTTGTTGGCGATCAGCGTGGGCCAGTCGAATTTGGGCGCGTCCGCGCTCCAGCCAAAACCGTGCGCCTGCTCGAAGTCTTCGCTGTAGTGCGCGCCGTAGACCAGCAGTTTCTTGGGCACGCAGCCCACGTTCACACACGTGCCTCCCAGGTAGCGGCTTTCCGCCACCGCCACGCGCGCACCGAAACTGGCGGAAAATCGGGCCGCGCGTACGCCGCCCGAGCCCGCACCGATCACAAACAGGTCAAAGTCAAATGCCATGGGGTTTCCTTCGCGCGGCCTGCCGGCCGGCGTTCACTGTCCGGGAAAGCTGTATTTAACACCACGGTTGGAATACATTGGCCGCAGCCGGCCCCGCGCGCGGGCCCTTCATACGGAGTTCCTTCCATGTCGTTCGAAACCTGGCTGGCCTTCCTGGGCGCTTCCGCCCTGCTCGTCATGCTGCCCGGCCCCACCATTCTTACCGTTATCAGCTATTCGCTTACGCACGGCAAGCGCGCCCGGCTGCCGCTGGTGCTGGCCGTGGCGCTGGGCGATTCCACCGCCCTGGTGCTGTCGCTGCTGGGCCTGGGCGCGCTGCTCGCCGCATCCGCGTTCTGGTTCACGGTGGTCAAGACCGTTGGCGGCCTGTACCTGCTTTATCTGGGCTACCGGCTGCTGCGCGCCGGCGTGTCGCCCGCCACGCTGCCCGTTGCAACGGCGCCGGGTTCGCGTTGGAAGCTGTTTGCCAACACATACCTGGTGACCGCGCTGAACCCGAAGGGCATGATCTTCTTCGTGGCCTTCCTCCCGCAGTTCATCGATCCGGCACGAGACGTGACGCAGCAGTTGTGGGTGTTGTCGGCGACGTTTGTCGCCTGCGCCGGCATCAATGCCGCGGCCTATGCGATCTTTGCCGGCTCGGCCCGGCGCATGCTGGCGTCGCCGCGCGCGCAGCGCGGCTTCAACCTGGGTGGCGGCGCGCTGCTGTCGGCGGCCGGGGTGTGGGCCTTGCTGGCCCGCCGCGCTTAGCGTGACGAAAAGCACGGCGAAACGCGCGGCCGGCATCCCGCGCGTTTCAATCCGCGCCGCGCCAGGTTGCGCGTTACTTTGCCGCGGCCATCATGTATTCCACCGCGGCACGCAGCGTGGCGTCGTCAGCGGCCGAGCCGCCGCGCGGCGGCATGGCGCCCTTGCCTTTCAGCACGGTAAGCATCAGCGCGTCCGTACCCTGCGCCAGGAAAGGCGTCCAGGCCTGCTTGTCGCCCAGCTTGGGGGCATTGGCCACGCCGCTGGCATGGCAGACGACACAGGCGGACTTGTAGAGTTTTTCGCCGGCGGGATTGACGGCGGCAACGGTGTCAGCCGCGGCATGCTGGACGGGCAGGCCCGTCAGCGCAAGGGCAAAAAAGAGTCGAGCAAATTTGGGCATGGCGGAGATTCCAGGCTTTAGAAGGGGAACAACCCGGCAAGACACGCCGCGCGCGCCTTGCCGGCCGGCCATTACTGCGGGATGGGACCCGGCGCCTTGATCTGCTTCATCAGATCGTCGTTCCACTTGCCCTCGACCTTGATGTGCCCGGCCGCGCCCAGTTCAAAGGCTTCGATCAGGTTGTGGTTCAGGTAGGCGTACACGCCGGGTTGCTTGAACGTGTACAGCGCCGCCCCGGCGGAACCGCCGCGAATGAACCAGGTTTCCAGGTCCTTTTCGGGCGGGTTGTTGAACTTGCCGGTTTCCCAGACCCAGTCGCCGTGGCCGCCGATCAGGTGCGGGCGCGTGTCGCGGTTGGCTTGCGAATGGATGAGCAGCACGGTTTCGCCGACCTTGGCGGTGAGGGCGTTGTCGCCCGTCAGTGCGCCGACCTTGCCGTTGAAGACGATGTGCGACGGGGTCAGCTTGCGCATGACTTCCACCGTGTCGCCGTAGCTTTCGGCGAGGGTCGCGTAGTCCTTGTACTTGCCGTTGGCGTCCTTGGGGATGTAGAGGTCGAACTCGCCGATCGTGTAGACGCGGTCGTACTTCAGCGACTTGCCCTGCGGATCCTTCAGGCCATCGCGCGGCAGCACCATGATCGTGCCGCTCATGCCGGCCACCACGTGCCACGGCACCATGCCTTCAGGAGCACAGTGATAGACGAACGTGCCGGCGCGGTCGGCCTTGAAGCGCAGCGTGGCCTGTTCGCCGGGGTTCACGTTGGTGAGCTTGGCGCCGCCCAACGCGCCCGTCGCGGCGTGGAAGTCGACGTTGTGCGGCATGGCGTTGGTCTTGGGATTGACCAGGGTCAGCTCCACGTAGTCGCCCTCGTGCACGACCATCGTGGGGCCGGGCATGGATCCGTTGAAAGTCATGGCCTGCAGCGTGGTGCCCTTACCGTCGATGACCATTTTCTTTTCTTCGATGGTCATGGTGAATTCAACGACCTTGGGTCCCGACTTGGCCACCTGCTCATGCGGATGGACCATCGGCGGGGCAACCAGCGTGACCTTGGCGCGCGGCAGCGTGTCCGCATTCTGGGCGGAAGCCAGACCGCCTGCCATCGTGAACATCAGGGCGGCGGCAAGCAAGGTGGGGCGCAACGCGTTCATGTGCTACTCCTCTTTCGGTTTCTTCAAAGCCGAGTCTGTCGGCACCTCCATTGAAGAACCGCGAGCGATCGCGTTCTTTGCTGTAGCGCAAATTCGGGATAACCCTGCAAGCGCCCACACGTTGTCAGGGTGACCCCCAGGTGTCACCATCGACGCGTGGAAAATTTCACCACGCCCATAAGCGGACCGCCATGCCATCGCCCTTATGCCATGCCCTGCTGCGCAACCTGGACCTGTTCAGGCCGTTGTCCGATACGCAGCTTGATGCCGCACTGAAAGACGCCGTTCCATGCCGTCTTGAAGCCGGCGAAGCCGCCTACCGCCAAGGTGCGGAAGGCGCCCATTTCTTCGTGCTGCTGCACGGCTGCCTCAAGGTCACACAAATTACATCGGAAGGCGACCAAGTTGTCGTGAGATATGTCAATCCGGGCGATATGTTTGGCTTGGCTTGCGCGATGCGGCAGTCCTGTTATCCGGCCAGCGTGCTGGCCGTGCAGGAAAGCGTCTGCCTGGCGTGGCCGGCAGAAGCCTGGGAAGGCTTCATGGCCAGCCACCCGCAGTTGGGGGCGATCGCGCTGCAGACGATGGGACAACGCCTGCAGGACGCGCACATCCGCATCCAGGAATTGTCCACCGACGAAGTCGAGCAACGCGTCGCGCGCGCCATCCTGAGACTGGTCCAGCAATCCGGACAGCCCACGCACGACGGCATCGGCATCAGCTTTCCCATCACGCGCCAGGACGTGGCCGAGATGACCGGCACCACGCTGCATACGGTCAGCCGCCTGCTCAGCGACTGGAAACAGCGCGGCATCGTCAGCAGCGGCCGCAAGCGTATCGTCCTGCGGTCGCCCGCGGCGCTGACCCGGTTGTCCGAAAACGCGCAGCCCGCCATGGACTGCGCGTCGTGCCTGTCGTGCCGCAGCGGCTCGCCGGCCTAGCCCTCTTCGAGCACCAGCCGCACCCCCAGGTTGGCGGGCGGCACGCCGACTGAACAGGCGCCGCTCTTGGGGTCGCGGATGAAATCCGGCAGATACGCGATGTGCCGCCCCGCCGCGACGCGGATGCCGCAGTTGCGGCTGAGGTCGGCGTCTTCCGGCGACTCCGCCCCCGTTCCCGCGTCCAGCACGCGGCGTGAGTGACAGTCCGAAGTCCAATCCCACACGCTGCCCGCCATGTCCTTGACGCCCGCCGCGTTGGCGCCGTACTGACCGAACGGCCGCACCGCGGTTTCGGCGCCCTGCCCGCTGCGGCGGCTTTCCTGTTCGTATTCGGCCAGCCAGCGCTGCGCGGGGTCGCTGGGATCCTGGTTGTTGTCCTGCAAGGCCGCGGGCGGCGTTTCTTCGCGATACGCCTCGCCCGCCGCATAGATCCATTCCGCGTAGCGCGGCAAGCGATAGCGCTGACCCGTCGACCCGGACAACCACGCCGCGTAAGCCGAGGCGTCCGACCAGCTGATGCCCGTGGCGGGCAGATCCGGAGAATTGTCCTTGCGGTGTTCCGCGTCCAGCGGTTTGCAGGCGCCGGCGGCCACGCACGCCGCGTATTCCGCCTGGCTGACTTGCCGCGTCATGATGGCGACGCCGCGCGAATGCCGCGTGGTGATTGGCGCGGGCGTGACGGGATAACCGTTACGCAGGGCATCACCGGGCGGCTGATGGGTGACTTCACCGGGCGGCAGCCGCGTCAGTTCCGGCAATGCAAAGCGGGCCCGGTCTGCGGGCCCGCAAGCGGTCAACAACATTGAAAGGGCGGCGGCGATCGGAAGGAAGCGCATGCGGAGTTTCTCCGAAGCGCCCGCGCCGAACCGGCGCAGGCTTGGCTTCCATTGGACCGGGAGGCCGCCTTCGCAACGTTGCGCTGGCGCAAAGTCGCGAAGGCGCCGGGATCAGCCGCGCGCGGCCTTGGGGGTGAGCCGCGGTTCGACCAGCGCGGGCTTGCTGCTGAGCAGGCCCAGGATCACCTGCATGACCATCGCCAGCGCGCCCAGCAGGAACACCACGTCGCCGAACGTGCGGCCCCAGCGCAGGGTCTTGAGCAGGTCCTGCTGCATGAAGGCTTCGCTGCGGGCGTACCACATGCCTTCGCTGACGCTGGCGTGGAACTGGATCAGGCCCACCGGCAACAGGCTGGTGAAGATCATCAGCACAAGTCCGATGTTCATGCCCCAGAACGCCAGCTTCATGAGGCCCGGGTTCAACGCATACTGCGGACGGATGTAGCGCAGCACCAGCAGCGTGAAGCCCAGCGCCAGGAAGCCGTACACCCCGAACAGCGCGGCGTGCGCGTGCACCGGCGTGGTGTTCAGGCCCTGGATGTAATACAGCGAGATCGGCGGGTTGATCATGAAGCCGAAGACGCCAGCGCCCAGCATGTTCCAGAAGGCCACGGCCACAAAGCACATCAGCGGCCACTTCAGGTTGTCCATCCACGCGGCGCGGGTCTTCAGGCGCCAGTTTTCCCAGGCTTCGTAGCCCAGCACGATCAGCGGCACGACTTCCAGCGCCGAGAAGCTGGCGCCGACGGCCATCACGGGCGTGGTCGTGCCCGCGAAATACAGGTGGTGGAACGTGCCGGGAATGCCGCCCAGCATGAAGAGCGAGGCCGAGGCCAGGCTGGCGGTGGTGGCCATGCGGCGCGACACCAGACCCAGGGTCGAGAAAATGAAGGCCAGCGCCGTGGTGGCGAACACTTCGAAGAAGCCTTCGACCCACAGGTGGACGATCCACCAGCGCCAGTACTCCATGATGGTCAGGTGGGTGCGTTCGCCGTAGAAGAAGCCGGCGCCGTAGAAGAGACCAATGGCGCCGACGGAGGCCGTCAGCAGCGCCAGCAGGTTCTTGTCGCCACCCGGCGTGCGCAGCGCGGGCACGATGCCGCGCAGCATCAGCACCAGCCAGAAGCAGATGCCGGCAAACTTGCCGATCTGCCACAGACGGCCCAGGTCGACGTATTCATAGCCTTGGTGACCCAGCCAGAAATTCAGCTCGGGCGGCATGATCTGCGCAATGGCCAGGTAATTGCCGGCGAACGAGCCGACCACGACCAGCACCAGCGCCCAGAACAGGATGTCGACGCCGACCTTCTGGAACTTGGGATCGCGTCCGCCGTTGATCAGCGGGGCCAGGAACAGGCCGGCGGCCAGAAAGCCCGTTGCGATCCAGAACAGGGCGCTCTGGATATGCCAGGTGCGCACCAGCGAATACGGGAACCACTGCGAGACGTCGATGCCATAGAACTTCTGTCCTTCAACGGTGTAGTGCGCAGTGAAACCGCCCAGCAGCACCTGGAAGCCAAACAGCGCCACGACCAGGAACAGGTATTTGCCCAGGGCGCGCTGCGAGGGCGTCAGGGCGAAGGCGGTGAGCGGATCGCGCGCGGGCGCTTGCGGCTCTTCTTCTTCCTGGCCACGCATGAAGGCCCAGGCCCAGACCAGGAAGCCGATGCCCGCCAGCAGCACAACCACGCTGATGATGGACCACATGACGTTTTCGGCGCTGGGCTGGTTGCCGATCAGCGGTTCGTGCGGCCAATTGTTGGTGTAGGTGACCGGCATGCCTTCGCGTTCGGTGGCTGCGGCCCAGGCCGTCCAGAAGAAGAAATGCGTCAGCTGCGTGCGGCGCTTGGCGTCGGGCAGCGTGTTTTCCTTCATGGCGAAGCTCTCGCGGCTGCCTTGCAGGGCGGGCGCGTCGGAGAACAGCTGATCGTAGTAGGCCGCCGTCTGTTCGATGGCCTTCGCGCGGCGCGGCGTGAGGGTCAGCGTGTCGGTGGCTGCGTCGCTGCGATTGGCGCGGTATTCGGCCTTGAGCGCTTCGCGCAGCGCGGCCTGCTGCGGCGCGGGCAGTTGGGCGTAGGCTTGGCCGTGCTCGTCGCGCGCGGCCAGGTCCAGCCAGGCGGTCAGTTCGCGATGCAGCCAGTCGGCCGTCCAGTCAGGCGCCTGGTACGCGCCGTGGCCCCAGATCGAGCCGAGCTGCATGCCGCCGACGGATTGCCAGGCGGTCTGCCCGTCCAAGATGTCTTCGCGGCCAAACAGCGCGCGGCCATCGGACGTCACCACCTGCCCGGGAATGGGCGGCGCCTGGCGGTAGACCTCGCCGCCGTAGAAGCCGAGCAGCGCAAATGTGATCGCCACCACGGCGATCAACGTGAACCATAATTTCCGATACGGACCCATGATGGGAACGCCCTCCTGTGTTGCGGTTGGTTGGGTACGTGTCCTCATGCGAAATCCGTGCCAGAAAAAAACCACGCTGAATCAACAGCTTGGATTCGGCGTGGTGTTTTTTACTGTTGGCTGGACGGGTATAAATCACCGCCACGAGGTGAATTTGACCCTGCAATACCCTAGCGGCCGCCACCCCTACAATCGATCACGCCCGACCTGTTCCCTGCCGTCCGGCTACCCGGACCCTGAAGAAGGAATCGACTGGATGAATGCCACGCCGCTGCACATCGGCATCGTCGCCTGCTCCGCCGAGGGCGCCGCGCTCTGCTACCGCAGCTTGTGCGCCGAAGGCGCGCAGCGCATGGGCCCGCACGCCCATCCCGAGATTTCGCTGCATACCCATTCGCTGGCGGATTACGTCGCCTGCCTGGACGCCCGCGACCTGGACGGCGTTGCCGCCCTGATGTTGTCGTCGGCAGCCAAGCTGACCCGCGCCGGCGCGGATTTCCTGATCTGCCCGGACAACACCATCCACCAGGCGATGGACCGCGTCGTGGCGGACTCGCCGCGGCCGTGGTTGCACATCGCGCAGGAGGTCGCCGCCGTGGCGGCGGCGCGCGGTTACCGGCGGATCGGCATCCTGGGCACGCACTGGCTGGTGGACAGCGACGTCTACCCCGGGGTCCTGGCGGCACGTGGCCTGGACTACGCGCGGCCGCCGCAGGACGACCGCCTGCTGCTAGGCCGCATCATCATGGACGAGCTGGTCTACGGTGTGATCAAGCCCGCGGCGGTGGCGCAGTTGCAAGGCATCGTCGAACGCCTGAAAGACGACGGCTGCGACGCGGTCGTGCTGGGCTGCACAGAACTGCCGCTGGTGCTGAACGACGACAATTGCGCCCTGCCCACGCTGGATTCGACCCGCCTGCTGGCGCGCGCGGCGCTGGATCGTGCGCTGGCCCCCCGCCTTTGACGTTGCGCGGGGCGGCACGGCGCCCGGATTCCCTTCAGAGCTGATCCAGCCCGTACTGCCGCAACCGGCCCAGGTCCAGCACCTTGATCTGGTTGTACGCCAGCGCCAGCATCCCCTGGTCGGCCAGTGTCTGCAGCGCCTGGTTGACCCGCTGGCGCGACAGACCGGTCAGATACCCCAGTTCTTCCTGCGAAATCGCCAGGGTCAGGTCGGTGGAGGGATACAGCTGCGGATTGAAGAGCTGCGCCAGCGATTGCGCCACGCGCGCGTCGGCATCGAGCAAACGGTGGTTCTGGATGGACGCGATGAACTCGCCCATGCGGTCATTCAACTGGCCGATGACAAAGTGCGAAAACGGCAGGCTCGCTGACAGCAGCGCATGGAAGGTTGCGGCGGGCACCAGCATCACCAGCGACGGCTGGATGGCGACCACATCGTATTTGCGCAGCTCGCGCTTGATGACGCTGCCCTCTCCGAACCAGCCGCCCGGCGGCACGCCGGAAAACGTGCAACTGCGGCCGGACTCGTTGTAGATCGCCAGCTTGAGCAGCCCGCGGCTCACCCCCAGCCAGTAGTCCGACGGCGCATTGCGCCGCGCAATCCACGCCCCGCTTGCGAAGTGTTCCGCGCGCGAGGTCGCCAGCACCAGGTCCTGGTGCCGCGAATCCAGCGCACCGAACCACGGGCAGGCGCGGAACAGGGCTGGCAGTTCGTCGGAGGAAACTGTGTTTGAAACATCGGACATGGGAAGAACCGTGTAAAACTTGGGGATTGCGCCGCCGGCCGGGGGTCTGTCATGCAGGCGACAGACGCCATTTTCCGGCCGGCCTTAAGCTAGGGCAAGCGACGGGGATCAAACCCCGCAGACCTGGATAAGGGGCCACCCTGCCCCACTGGAGACAAGCATGACCGGCATGTTCGATCACGGCCTCGCGCGCCGCGAAGCCAATTACGAAGCCCTGACCCCGGTGGATTTCATCGCCCGCGCGGCGCAGGTCTATGGTCACAAGCTGGCCGTCGTCCACGGCAAGATCCGTCGCACGTGGGCGCAGACCTATGAGCGTGCCCAGCGCCTGGCCGGCGCGCTGGCGCAGGCCGGCATCCAGCGCGGCGACACGGTTGCCGTCATGCTGCCCAACATCCCCGCCATGGTGGAAGCGCACTTCGGCGTGCCCATGCTGGGCGCCGTGCTGAACACATTGAACACGCGGCTGGACGCGCCCAGCGTGCTGTTCATGCTGGGCCACGGCGAGGCCCGCGCGCTCATCATCGACACCGAATACGCCGAGGTCGCGCAGCGCGCCCGCGCCGAATTCCCGCACCTGAAGATCGTCTCGGTGCACGACCTGGAAGGCGCCGGCGCCACGTTGCCGGGCGCCGCCGACTACGAAGATTTCCTGGCCGCCGCGCCCGCCACCTACGACTGGAAGCCGCCCGCCGACGAATGGGACGCCATCGCGCTGAACTACACGTCCGGCACCACGGGCGACCCGAAGGGCGTGGTCTATCACTACCGCGGCGCCTACCTGAACGCGGTCAGCAACATCCTCGAATGGGACATGCCCAAGCATCCCGTCTACCTGTGGACGCTGCCGCTCTTTCATTGCAACGGCTGGTGCTTCGCCTGGACCATCGCGGCGCGCGCGGGCGTGAACGTTTGCCTGCGCAAGTTCGATCCCAAGACGGTGTTCGACCTGATCCGCGACGAAGGCGTCACCCACTACTGCGGCGCGCCCATCGTGCAGAGCGCGCTGGCCAACGCGCCGGCCGAACTGCGTGCAGGCATCACGCACACCGTGCGCACCATGGTGGCGGGCGCCGCGCCCGCGCCAGCCGTCATCGACAAGATGCGGGAGATCGGCTTTGAGCTGACCCACGTGTATGGCCTGACCGAAGTCTACGGACCGGCCGCCGTCTGCGCTTATCAAGACGCCTGGGACGCGCTGGACCCCGAGCGCCGCGCCCTGCTGACTGCGCGCCAGGGCGTGCGCTATCACCTGCAGGCCGGCGTGTCGGTGCGCAACCCGGAAACGATGGCCGAAGTGCCGCGCGATGAGGAAACCATCGGCGAGGTCATGTTCCGCGGCAACATCTGCATGAAGGGTTATTTGAAGAACGCGCGCGCGACCGAGGACGCCTTTGCCGGCGGCTGGTTCCATACCGGCGACCTGGGCGTGATGACGGCCGACGGCTATGTCCGCATCAAGGACCGCAGCAAGGACATCATCATTTCGGGCGGCGAAAACATCTCCAGCATCGAGGTCGAGGACGCGCTGTACCGGCATCCCGCCGTGGCGGCCGTGGCCGTGGTGGCCATGCCCGATCCCAAATGGGGCGAGACGCCCTGCGCCTTCGTCGAGCTCAAGCCCGGCTGCACCGCCACCGCCGAAGAGATCATCGCGCACTGCAAGCTGCTGTTGTCCGGCTTCAAGGTGCCGCGCGCGGTACGCTTCGGTGACCTGCCCAAGACCTCCACCGGCAAGATTCAGAAATTCGAGCTGCGCGCCGCGGTCGGCGCCACGTCCGCGATCGACGTGGCCAACCCCGGCAAGCCGGCCTGATCCGCTTAACCCATAAAACCAGGAGCGCCTACGCCATGACGTACCAAGCCCCCGTGAAAGACATGCTGTTCGTGTTGAACCATCTGGCCGGTCTGCCGCAGGTGGCCGCCCTGCCCGGTTTCGAGGAGGCCACGCCCGACACCGCGCAAGCCGTGCTGGAAGAATCCGCCCACTTCGCCGCCGAAGTCCTGGCGCCGCTGAACCACCCGGCGGACAAGGCGCCCAGCACCTGGCAGGACGGCGCGGTGACCACCGCCCCCGGCTTCAAGCAGGCCTTCCGCCAATATGCAGACGCCGGTTGGCAGGGCCTGTCCCACCCCGCCGAATACGGCGGCCAGGGGCTGCCCGGCCTGATCGGCTCGCCCTGCTCTGAAATGCTGAACGCCGCGAACCTGTCGTTCGCGCTGTGCCCGCTGCTGACCAACGGCGCCATCGAAGCCCTGATGACGGCTGGCTCGCCCGAGCTGCGCGAGCGCTTCATCGGCCCCATGATCTCCGGCCGATGGACCGGCACCATGAACCTGACCGAGCCGCAGGCCGGCTCGGACCTTGCCATGGTCCGCACGCGCGCCCAACCGGTGGGCGACGGCACGTACCGCCTGTCCGGCACCAAGATCTTCATCACCTATGGCGAGCACGACCTTGCCGAGAACATCCTGCATCTGGTCCTGGCCCGCCTGCCTGACGCACCCGAGGGCGTGAAGGGCATTTCGCTCTTTTTGGTGCCCAAGTTCCTGGTCAATGAAGACGGCTCGCTGGGCGCGCGCAACGACGTGACCTGCGTGTCCATCGAACACAAGCTGGGCATCAAGGCCAGCCCCACCTGCACGCTGCAGTTCGGCGACGCCGGCGGCGCGCTGGGTTACCTGGTCGGCCAGGAAAACCGTGGCCTGGACGCCATGTTCATCATGATGAACGCCGCCCGCTACGCGGTGGGCGTACAGGGCATCGCCATCGCCGACCGCGCCTACCAGCACGCGCTGGCCTATGCCGCCGAGCGCGTGCAGAGCCGCCCGGTAGACGGCTCGTCGCGCGACGCCGTGCCCATCATCCAGCATCCGGACGTGCGCCGCATGCTGGGCACCATGCGCGCCCTGACCGAAGCGGGACGCGCGCTGGCCTATGTGACCGCCGGTCATGCCGACCTGGCCCACGCCAGCCCCGACGCCGACGCGCGCAAGCGCCACCTGGCGATCCAGGAATACCTGGTGCCGATCGTCAAGGGCTGGTGCACCGAGATGTCGATCGATGTCGCGAGCCTGGGCGTGCAGGTCCATGGCGGCATGGGCTTCATCGAAGAGACCGGCGCCGCGCAGTTCTACCGCGACGCCCGCATCCTGACCATCTATGAAGGCACGACCGCTATCCAGGCCAACGACCTCGTCGGCCGCAAGACGCTGCGCGACGGCGGCGCCGTGGCGCGCGCGCTGCTGGACGCCGTGCGCCAGACCGAAGCCGACCTTCAGGCCCGCAGCGAGCCGGCCGCCGGCCGCATGCTCAAGCCGCTGCGCGAGGCCCGCGAAGCGCTGGCCAGCGCGGTCGAGTTCATTCTTGCCAACGCGGCCGGCAATCCCAATGCGGTCTTTGGGGCCGCGGTGCCTTACCTGCTGCTGGCGGGCACGACGTTCGCCGGCTGGCAGATGGCCCGCGCCCTGCTTGCCAGCCTGGACCTGCAGGCTGAAGACCCGGACTTCCACAACGCCAAGATCGCCACCGCGCAAGCCTTTGCGCTGCACAAACTGACGCAGGCGCCGGGCATGGCGGCGGTCGTGCTGGGCACGGCCGAGTACGACGTGCAGCCGTGACGCATTGCCCCGGCCTGCTCGCGCGGGCCGGGCTCAGCGGGTGATCGTCGTCGCGGCCGCCTCGGCGTGGATCCAGGCAAGAAAAGCCTCCACGGACGGACGCTTGGCGTGCCGCGCGGGGTAGACGGCAAAGTGCGCCTTCACCGCAATGGCCTTGGCCATTCCAAATACCGGCTGCAGGCTGCCCTGCGCCAGATGCATGCCGGCAATGGTGGCGCTTTCCAGCGCCACGCCCAATCCCTGCGCCGCCGCGTCCAGCGACATCTGCGCGCGGTCGAAGCGGATCGTGAAGTGATCCGGCGCACGCCGTTCCGAATAGCGCCCGAACCAGTCGGACCACTGAATGACGCTGACGTTGCTCTGGATCAGCGGCACGTCCAGCAACTGGTCGATGCGCTTGATGCCGTGTTCGCGAATGAACGCCGCGCTGGCCAGCGGCAGTATCCGTTCTTCGAACAGCGGCTCCACCACCACATCATCCCAATGCGGTACGCCGTAGCGGATGTCGATGTCCGACTGCCCCAGCGCGAAATCACTGTGCGAATGCGCGGCCGACAGGTTCAGCGCCACGTGCGGATGCGCCTCGGCAAACCGCCGCAGCCGCGGCATCAGCCACAAGCTGGCGATGCTGGGCGCGGAGTGCACATACAGGCTGTTGCTGACGCCCTGGCGCAGGTCTTCGGTGGCCGATGAGATCGCCGCAAGCGCCCCGCCGATTCGCACCAGATATTGTTCGCCCGCGCTGCTCAACCGCACCCCGTGCGCGCTGCGCTCGAACAGGCGCACGCCCAGGTCCGATTCCAGCCGCGAAATCTGGTGGCTGACCGCCGAAGCAGTCAGGTGCAATTCGGTAGCGGCGATGGCAAAGCTGCGGCGGCGCGCCACGGCTTCGAACGCCAGCAGGTTGACGATGGGCGGCAGCGCAGGCATGGGGTTGTCCCTGACTTCAGATGACGATTCGTCATCTTAGACTGATGACACATCGTTTGTCTTAATGCTAGACGGCCTCCAGAATGGTCCGCATCGATTCCATAACAAGGACAGGAGGAAGACAGATGTTGCTCAAGGACAAGGTGGCCGTGATTTCCGGCGGCGCTGGAATCAACGGACTGGGATTTGCCACCGCCCGCCAGATGGCTGCGCACGGCGCGCGCGTGGTGATCCTGGACCTGGAACGCGCCGAGCCCGCCCGCGCCGCCGCCCGGCTGGGCGACGGTCATCTGGGGCTGGTGGCGGACGTGACCGACAAGACGGCCTGCATCGCGGCCATCGAACAGGCCGTCAAGACGTTCGGCAGGATCGACATCCTGGTGAACAACGCCGGCATTACGCAGCCGGTCAAGACGCTGGAGATCACCGGCGCGGACTACGACCGCATCCTGGACGTGAGCCTGCGCGGCACGCTCTACCTGTCGCAGGCCACCCTGCCCGCCATGCAGGCGCAACGTTCGGGGTCCATCGTCTGCATCTCGTCGGTATCGGCCCAACGTGGCGGCGGCATCTTCGGCGGACCGCACTACTCCGCCGCGAAGGCAGGCGTGCTGGGTCTGGCGCGGGCCATGGCGCGCGAGTTCGGCGGCGACGGCATCCGGATCAACTGCATCACGCCCGGGCTGATCGAAACCGACATCACGCAAGGCAAGCTGTCCGCCGAGCGCAAGGCCGACATTGAAGGCACCATCCCGCTGGCACGCCTGGGCCGGGCGGACGACGTGGCGGGCGCGTGCGTGTTCCTGGCGAGCGACCTGTCGGCGTACTGCACGGGCATCACGCTGGACGTCAACGGAGGCATGTTGATTCACTGATCCGCAGCACCCCACAAAAAATTGGAGGAGACATCATGAAAAGCAGAAAAATGCTTCAGGCGGGCCTGGTCCTGGCCGCCGCCACCCTGCTGCCGCTGGCGGCGCAGGCGCAAAACCTCAAGCTGACGCTGGGCCACGGCGCAGCCGTCGGTAATCCCCGCCACGACGCATCGGTGAAGTTTGCCGAGGTGCTGAAGGCAAAGACAGGCGGGCGCATCGAAGTCCAGGTCGCGCCGTCCGCGCAGCTGGGCGACGACGCCGCCATGGTGACCGCGCTGCGCACGGGCGCCCTGGACATGAGCGCCAACTCCCAGGGCGCCGTCGCCGCCGCCGTGCCGGAGTACGCCGCCTTCGGCATGCCATTCCTGTTCCCGGACGCCAGCGCGGCATTCAAGCTGCTGGACGGGCCGCTGGGCAAGGAGCTGGCCGACAAATCGGCCGCCAAGAACCTGATCCTGCTGGGCACCTGGGACAACGGCATCCGCCAGATGACCAACAGCAAGCATCCCATCAACAAGGTCGAGGACATGAAGGGCCTGAAGATGCGGGTGCCGCCCGACGCGACGCTGGTCGACATCATGAACGCCCTGGGCGCGCAGGCGCAGCAGATCAAGTTCGCGGAACTGTATGTGGCGTTGCAGCAGGGCGTGGTGGACGGCCAGGAGAATCCGCTGGTGAACTTCGAGGCCAGCAAGCTGTATGAAGTGCAGAAGCACCTGGCGATGACCAATCACCAGTTCCAGATGACGCCCTTCCTGATGAGCAAGCGCACCTGGGACCGGCTGAGCGACGCCGACCGCAAGGCCGTGCGTGAAGCCGCCGACGAAGCGTCGGCATTTCAGCGCAAGCTGAGCCGGGATGCCGACACGCGGCTGCTGGCGGATCTGAAAGCCAAGGGCGTGCAGGTCACGACGCCGGACACCGCCGCCTTCGCCAAGGCCACCGCGCCGGTCGACGAAAAATGGCTGGCCGGTCCCATCGGCCCGTACGTGAAGAAGGTTCTGGCCGCGGCGCGCGGCAACTGATATGTCCTTTCGGCCGCCCCGTCCCGTCCCTCGCGACGGCACGGCGGCGGACCGGCCACAAGGCAGGAGACAACATGAATACCGATCGACACGGACTGATCGGCAGGGTCATCGACGGCATATGCCGCGTGATCCTGTGGCTGTCCACCACGGTGATCTTCGTGATCCTCGTCGTCAACACCGCACTGCGATACGCAACCGGTTCAAGCCTGGAATGGGCCAACGAGATCCCTGAACTGCTTTTTCCCTGGCTCGTCATGTCAGGGGTTGTGCTGGCCGCGCTGCACAACGCGCATATCGCCACCACGTTCCTGATGGACGCCTTGCCGGCTCATGCCCGCCGCGTGGTCGCGGCCGTGGCCTGGAGCGTGGTCGCCGTCCTGTACGCCACGCTGTCCTGGGCAACGTTCAACATGATCGAGATCGTCCACGACGAAAAATCCCCCATCCTGCAAATGCCCGGCTCGCTCACCTACGGGTGCGTGATGGGCGGCATGCTGCTGCTCGCCGTGCTGGCGGGGCAGTCGGCGTGGCAGAGCTGGCATTGCCGCGACGCTGCGGCGCAGCCCGACGGCGAGCCGCAGGCGCCCGCCGTGCACTGGTGACGGGAGAACAGCCATGAGTGCATTGATTCTGATCGTCTTCATGGGCGCCGCCGTCGCGGCCATGCCCATCGCCCACGCCTTGCTCGTCGCCGCCATGGCGGCCGTCGCCAGCACGGACCGCGTGCCGCTGGACGTGGTGGTCCAGCAGATGGTCTCGCAGGTGCAGAGTTTTCCCCTGATCGCCATTCCGTTCTTCATGCTGACCGGGTCGCTGATGATGGGCGGCAAGCTCGGCGAAGCGCTGGTGGGCGTGCTGTCCGCGCTGATCGGCCGCTATCACGGCGGACCCGCGCAGGTCGGCGTGCTGTCGTCCACGCTGTTCGGCGGCGTGTCGGGCTCGGCGGTGGCGGATGCGTCGGCCATCGGCTCGCTGATGATTCCGTGGCATAAGCGGCTGGGCTACCCGGCCGCCTTCTCGGCCGCCACGCTGGCCGCCGCCGCCACCATCGACATCCTGATTCCGCCGTCGATCCCGCTGATCCTGTTTGCCCTTACCGCCAATGCGTCGATCGCGTCGCTGTTCGTCGCGGGGATTCTGCCCGGCCTGCTGCTGTGCGGCGGCTTCATGCTGGCCTGCTGGTGGGTGGGCCGCCGCCGCAACTTTCCCCGCGACACGTCGCCATTCAACGGCGCGGCGTTCCGCCGGCACCTGCTGTATGCCTTGCCCGCCGTCGTTCTGCCGCTGCTGATCATCGTGTTCCTGCGGTTCGGCATTGCCACGCCGACCGAGGTCGCGGTCCTGTCCACGTTCTACGCGGGCCTGGTGTCGGCCGTGATGTACCGCGATCTGTCGTGGTCGCGGCTCAATGCCGCCATCGTCCATGCGGGGCTGGCGACGGGCGTGGTCCTGCTGGTGATCATGGCGTCGTCGGCCATCGGCTGGCTGCTGACCTTCGACCAGACGCCGCAGGGCATCGCGCATTGGGTCCAGGAAAACGTCCACGCCAAATGGCTGGTCATCCTGCTGATGAACCTGATGATGCTGTTTCTGGGCATGTTCATCGACCTGCCCGCCGCCGTGCTGCTGCTGGCGCCGGTGTTCGTGCCGCTGGCGCAGAGCATCGGCATGGACATGACGCAGCTGGGGGTGATGATGGTCGTGAACCTGGCCATCGGCCTGTACACGCCACCCGTCGGCACCACGCTTTTCATCACCAGTGCATTGGCCAAAGTGAAGGTCGGCCAGACCGTGCGCGAGCTGGCGCCCTTCTATCTAGTCGCCTTTGCGGTGCTGGGACTGGTGTCCTACGTGCCCGCCAGCATCCTGAAATGAACCCCACACCATGAATAGGGAGCTTCGAATGGAGCAGTCCAAATCTTTGAGCGACCTGGCGTCCGCCGCCTGGCGCATCCGCCGCTACGCGGTCCGCATGGGCGAAGTCCAGGGCCAGGGCTACATCGGCCAGGCGCTCGGCTGGGCCGACGTGCTGGCCGTCGCCTACCGCCACGCCATGAACGTGCAGCCCGGCGACGCGCAATGGGAAGGCCGCGACCGCTTTCTCCTGTCGCATGGCCACTACGCCATTGCCCACTACGCGGCGCTGATCGAGGCCGGCGTCATCCCGGAGAGCGAACTCGACACCTATGGCAGCGACGACAGCCGCCTGCCCATGTCCGGCATGGCGACCTACACGCCGGGCATGGAAATTTCGGGCGGATCGCTGGGCCAGGGCCTGTCCATCGGCGTCGGCATCGCGCTGGGGCTCAAGCACAAGCGCAATCCGGCCTTCGTCTACAACTCCATGTCGGACGGCGAGCTGGACGAGGGCTCGACCTGGGAAGCGGCGATGGGCGCTGCGCATCACGAACTGGACAACCTCATCTGCCTGGTCGACATCAACAACCAGCAGGCGGACGGCCCGTCGGGCAAGGTGATGGGATTCGAGCCGCTGGCTGACAAGTGGGCAGCCTTTGGCTGGCACGTGCAGCGCGTGGACGGCAACGACCTGCCCACCGTCGTGCAGGCGTTCGATACCGCGCGCGCGCTGCCCGACGCCAAGCCGCGCGTCATCCTGTTTGATACCCGGATGGGCAAGGGCATCCCGTTTCTTGAGCAACGCGAGAAAAACCACTTCATCCGCGTCGACCCACCGGAATGGCAACAGGCGCTCGACATCCTGGACCAGAACCGCCCCACCCCCACGACCGAAGGAGTCTGGTCATGAGCCGCGCCAGCACCCAGCAAAAGCCCCGCCTCACCACGTCCGCGATGATCGCGTCGATTGCCTCGGAGGGGCAGCGCGTCCGCGCGGCGCCCTTCGGCAAGGCGCTGGTCGCGTACGCGGAATCACGTCCGGACGTCGTGGGCCTGACGGCCGACCTGGCCAAATACACCGACCTGCACCTGTTTGCGCAGGCGTATCCCGAGCGCTTTTACCAGATGGGCATGGCCGAACAGCTGCTGATGGGCGCGGCGGGCGGTATGGCCAAGGAAGGCCTGGTGCCGTTCGCCACGACTTATGCGGTGTTTGGCACGCGGCGCGCCTACGACTTCATCCATCAGGTGATCGCCGAGGAAGACCTCAACGTCAAGATCTGCTGCGCGCTGCCCGGGCTGACGACCGGCTACGGCCCCAGCCACCAGGCCACCGAAGACCTGGCGATGATGCGCGGCATTCCCGGCCTGACCATCGTCGACCCGTGCGATGCGCTGGACATCGAACAGGCCGTGCCGCAGATCGCCGAACACCAGGGCCCGGTGTACATGCGCCTGCTGCGCGGCCAGGTGCCGCTGGTGCTGGACGAGATCGAGGGCTACCGGTTCGAGCTGGGCAAGGCAAAGATGCTGCGCGAAGGCAGCGACGTGCTCATCATTGCCAGCGGCATCATGACGATGCGCGCGCTGGAAGCCGCCGAGGACCTGGCGCGCGACAACATCGGCGTGGCGGTGATGCACAGCCCGACCATCAAGCCGCTGGACGAGGCCAGCCTGGTCGAGGCGGTACGCTACAAGCACCGGCTGGTGGTCGTGGCCGAGAACCATTCGGTGATCGGCGGACTGGGCGAAGCGGTGGCCAGCGCATTGCTGCGGCACCGCGTGCAGCCGGCGGGGTTCCAACTGGCCGGTCTGCCGGACGCGTTTCTGGATGCCGGCGCCCTGCCCACCCTGCATGACCGCTACGGCATCAGCCGCGAAGCGCTGGCCGGCCGCATCAAGCGCTGGCTGGCGTGACTGGAAAACGGCGGGCGCGCGCGGCTAGATGCGCGCCTGTCCGTCAGCGGGACACACCGCGCGCACCCCGCGCGGCACCGTCGCCGCCCAGAACCCCAACGCCGCCACGCTGATGCCCGCGCCCAGCACACACACGCCCAACCAGCCGGCGCGGGCGTACACGGCGGT
>NZ_DIEJ01000272.1:0-4900 GCF_002418565.1 Achromobacter sp. UBA5777
GCCGACGCTGCCGCGCCGGCCGCCCGTGCCGCCGCCCGACCGGCCGCTTCCGCCGCCCACGCAGACAAGGAATCGACCTCGATCCGCGTCGGCGTTGAAAAAGTCGACCAGGTCATCAACCTGGTGGGCGAACTGGTCATCACGCAAGCCATGCTGGCGCAGACCGCCTCCACGCTGGATCCGGTGCTGCACGATCGCCTGCTGAACGGCATGGAGCAGTTGGAGCGCAATGCGCGCGACCTGCAGGAAGCCGTCATGTCGATCCGCATGATGCCGATGGATTACGTGTTCAGCCGCTTCCCGCGCCTGGTGCGCGATATCGCCGGCAAGATGGGCAAGCAGATCGAACTGCAAACGTACGGCCGCGCGACCGAGCTGGACAAGAGCCTGATCGAACGCATCATCGACCCGCTGACCCACCTGGTGCGAAACAGCCTGGACCACGGCATCGAAACGCCCGAAAAGCGTATCGCCGCCGGCAAGGATCCGGTTGGCCAGCTGGTGCTGTCCGCGCAGCACAACGGCGGCAACATCGTCATCGAAGTCAGCGACGACGGTGGTGGCCTGAGCCGCGAGAAGATTCTGAAGAAGGCCATGGCGCAAGGCCTGGCCGTCAACGAGAACTCGCCCGACGACGAGATCTGGCAGTTGATTTTTGCGCCCGGCTTCTCCACGGCCGAAAAGGTCACGGACATTTCCGGCCGCGGCGTGGGCATGGACGTGGTGCGCCGGAACATCCAGGACATGGGCGGCCACGTGCAGCTGTCGTGCGAGCCGGGCAACGGCACCACGACCCGCATCGTGCTGCCGCTGACCCTGGCCATTCTGGACGGCATGTCGGTGCGCGTCGGTGAAGAGACCTTCATCCTGCCGCTGAACCACGTCACCGAATCGCTGCAGCCCACCAACGACCAGATCTACTCGGTTGCCGGCAACGAGCGCGTCATGCACGTGCGTGGCGAATACCTGCCGCTGGTCGAGATGCACCGCGTGTTCTCGGTGGGCGAGGCCCAGACCGACCCCACGCAGGCGATCGCCGTCATCATGCAGGCCGAGGACCGGCGCTTTGCGCTGCTGGTCGATCACCTGATCGGACAGCATCAGGTCGTGGTCAAGAATCTGGAATCGAATTACCGCAAGGTCCCGGGCATTTCCGCCGCCACCATTCTTGGCGATGGCAGCGTGGCCCTGATTGTCGACGTATTTGCGCTCGCGCGCGCCAACCGGGAGCGCTGGTCGCAGCCCGAAGCCGTTCTGAATTGATGGAGCACTAAAAAATCATGGCAGCCAAACCGCAAGCGCAAGCCGCGCGCAATGAAGATGTCGGCAGCGAGTTCCTGGTCTTCACGCTGGGCGACGAGGAATACGGGATCGACATCCTGAAGGTGCAGGAAATCCGCGGCTACGACGCCGACACGGTTACCCGCATCGCAAACGTCCCGCCGTTCATCAAGGGCGTGACGAACCTGCGCGGCATCATCGTGCCGATCGTCGACCTGCGCATCAAGTTCAACCTCGGCCGCGTCGACTACAACGAGCAGACCGTCGTCATCATCCTCAACCTCGACCGCCGCGTCGTGGGCATCGTGGTGGACGGCGTGTCGGACGTGCTGATGCTCAATTCGGGCCAGGTTCGTCCGGCGCCCGAGTTCGGCGCCACGCTGTCGACCGAGTACCTGACCGGCCTGGGCACCGTGGATGAGCGCATGCTGATCCTGGTGGACATTGAAAAGCTGATGACCAGCGACGAAATGGCGCTGGTGGAGAAGGTCGCCTCCTGATCGGAGTCTGGCCGGAATGCGGGGTAAAGGCGCCATATTGATCGCGATGTGGCGCTTTCCTTTAACGATTGCAGTCAAGGGATGGTTCTTGTGATGCGCAAGTTTTTCGCGAACATGACGATACGCAGCAGCCTGTTGTGGGTGCTGGCGTTCTTCTCATTCATGTTGGTGATTGGTGCCGCGCTGGGCGTGTTGTCGTTGCGCATCAGCAATGGGACGCTGGCCGAGATCAAGCAATCGCAGGAATTGAACGACGCCGTCAACCGCGTCGTGCTGAGCCACAAGGACACGCTGAACGGCCTGGCCCGTGCCGCGACCCTGAACTATGCGGACATCGTGCGCAGCGTGGGTCAGCCGACCCTGCTGGCGCAAGGTCTGTCCAGCGAGGCCGCCGGCCTGCTGGAACGTGCCAAGGCTTCGCTGAACAAGGGCCAGGCCGAGTTCGATTTCTTCAAGACCCTGCCACGGCCGGCCGAAGCCGCCGAGGCCCTTAAGGAAATCGACGACTCCTATGCGGCGCTGGTGCAGCAGGGTGTCGCACCGTTGGTCGCCGCACTGGAAAAGGCCGACATGCCGGCTTACCAGACGCAGATCCAGAAGGTGCAGGACGCCCTGGAAGGCCGCTTTGCGCGCGCCGTCGAAGGCTTTGACTTCTGGCGCGCCAGCAAGATGACGGACGCGTTCGAAGTGGCGCAAGTGCGCTACCAGTTTGTGCTGATGGCCGTCAGCGCCGGCGGCATCATCGCGGCGCTGCTGGTGTTTGCCACTTACGTTTTCCTGCGCCGCCGCGTGCTGCAGCCGCTCAAGGAAGCCGGCCACCATTTCGACCGCATTGCCGGCGGCGACCTGACGGCGCGCGTGGAAGCCAGCAACACCAATGAAATCGGCCAGCTGTTCGCGGCGCTCAAGCGCATGCAGGAAAGCCTGACCCGCACGGTGGCCTCGGTGCGCCGCGGTGTCGATGAAATCAACGTGGGCTCGCACGAGATCGCGGCCGGAAACACGGACCTGTCCAGCCGCACGGAGCAGCAGGCCGCTTCGCTGGAAGAGACCGCCGCCTCGATGGAAGAGCTGGCGTCGACCGTCAAGCAGAACGCGGACAACGCGCGCCAGGCCAATCAACTGGCCGCCAGCGCGTCGGACGTGGCCGAGCGCGGTGGCGCGGCAGTGTCGGAAGTGGTGCACACCATGGAAGGCATCTCGGCAAGCTCGCGCAAGATCTCGGAAATCGTGTCGGTGATCGACGGCATCGCGTTCCAGACCAACATCCTGGCGCTGAACGCCGCGGTGGAAGCCGCGCGCGCCGGTGAGCAGGGCAAGGGCTTTGCGGTGGTGGCGGGCGAAGTGCGTTCGCTGGCGCAGCGCAGCGCCCAGGCCGCCAAGGAAATCAAGGGCCTGATCGAAGACTCCGTGACCAAGGTGGGCGCGGGTTCGCAGCAGGTCGAACGCGCCGGTTCCACGATGCAGGAAATCGTGGCCTCGGTGAAGCGCGTGACGGACATCATGGGCGAGATCTCGGCAGCGTCCGAAGAGCAGTCCAGCGGCATCGACCAAGTGAACCGCGCCGTGTCGCAGATGGATGAAGTGACGCAGCAGAACGCGGCGTTGGTGGAAGAGGCCGCGGCCGCCGCCGGCTCGCTGCAGGAACAGGCGCAGCGCCTGGCCGAAGCCGTGGCCGTGTTCAAGATCAATACGGGCGAGGTCATCGAAGTGCCGGCGCATCGTCTGTCATCGGTGCACGCCACCTATGACGACGCCCGCCTGCACGCGCCCGATGCGCCTGCTCTGGGACGCTGAGGATACGCGTGGCAACTTCGGCGAATACGGCCCCGTCCATTTCTGTGGACCGCCAGTTTGATTTCCGTGACGCGGACTTTTCCCGCGTCCGCAAGATGATCCACGCGCGCGCCGGCATTTCGCTGGGCACGCACAAGCGCGAGATGGTCTACAGCCGCCTTGCGCGCCGCCTGCGGGCGTTGGGCGGGCAGGATTTCGGCAGTTATCTGGACAGCCTGGAAAACGAGCCCGACGCCGCGGAATGGGAAGACTTCATCAACGCGCTCACGACGAACCTGACCGCGTTTTTCCGTGAATCGCATCACTTTCCGATCCTGGCGGACTTCGCGAAGAAGCGCGGGGGACCCGTTTCGGTGTGGTGTTGTGCAGCCTCGACGGGCGAAGAGCCTTACTCGATCGCCATTACGCTGACCGAAGCCCTGGGCCCACGGGCCGCCGGCTCGACCGTGCTGGCCACCGACATCGACACCAGCGTGCTGAATCGCGCGCGCACGGGCGTCTATCCGAACGAACGCGTCTCGAAGATGGAAAGCGAGCGCCTGCGCCGCTTCTTCCTGAAAGGGCGGGGCGCGAACGAAGGGCATGTGCGGGTACGACCCGAGATCGCCGAGATGGTGCGTTACGAAACGCTGAACCTCTTGTCGCCGTCGTGGGGGATCACCGAAAAGTTCGACGTGATCTTCTGCCGCAACATCATGATCTATTTCGACAAGCCGACCCAGGCCAAGATCCTGGAGCGGTTCGTGCCCCTCATGAAGCCGGGCGGCCTGCTGTTTGCCGGCCACTCCGAGAACTTCACGTACATCAGCCGGGATTTCCGTCTGCGCGGGCAGACAGTCTACGAATGCGCAAATAAGGCCTGAAAGGGCCAGGGCAGCAAACAAGATGAAGAAAATAAGCGTTTTGTGTGTGGATGACTCCGCGCTTGTGCGCGGCTTGATGACCGAAATCATCAATAGCCAGCCGGATATGGAAGTGGTTGCGACCGCGCCCGATCCGCTGGTGGCGCGCGACCTTATCAAGCGTCACAACCCCGAGGTGCTGACGCTGGACGTGGAAATGCCCCGCATGGACGGGCTGGATTTCCTGGAAAAGCTGATGCGCCTGCGTCCGATGCCGGTCGTGATGGTGTCGTCGCTGACCGAGCGCGGCGGCGAAATCACGCTGCGCGCGCTTGAATTGGGCGCCATCGATTTCGTGACCAAGCCCAAACTGGGCATCCGCGACGGCCTGCTCGAATACACGGAACTCATCGCCGACAAGATCCGCGCCGCGTCGCGCGCCAAGCTGCGCGCGCCCACGCCGCATGCGGCGGCTGCCGC
>NZ_DIEJ01000013.1:0-8867 GCF_002418565.1 Achromobacter sp. UBA5777
CGCGCTGCGTGGCGTTGTAGCCCGGCACCCGGCCCTGCGAGGGCCGCAGCCCTGCCACGCCGCACGCATACGCGGGATAGCGGATTGAACCGCCCTGGTCGCTGCCATGCGCAAGCGGTCCGACGCCCAGCGCGGCCGCCACCGCCGCCCCGCCGCTGGAGCCGCCCGGTGTGCGCGCCACATCGAACGGATTGACTGTGCGGCCGTGCAGATCGTTGTCGCTGAACCAGCGCCACGAAAACGCCGGCACATTCGTGCGTCCAATGACAATCGCGCCCGCACGGAGCCAATTGTCGACCGCCGGATTGTTTTCCTGCGCGATGAGGTCTTGGTAGGCCGTTACGCCATTGGTCGTGGCGGTGCCCGCCAGGTCCGCGTTGGCCTTGATCGTGACCGGCACGCCATGCAGTGCGCCCAGTTCCTGCTTGCTGCGCACCGCCGCGTCGGCCGCCTCCGCGGCGCGCAGCGCCTGCTCGGCGTAGGTCTCCGTCAGCGGATTGAAGGCAGGATTGACCTCTTGGGCGCGATCCAGGCAGCTCTGCACGGCCTCGCGGCTGGATACGTCGCCGTTGCGGATGGCGCGGGCCAGGTCAAGCGCGTTCCAGCGCCAGAGTGCGTTCGTCATGTTGTCTCCCTATTCTGAAAACCGGGTCTGCGAGAACCGCTGCGCGCCACGCGTGGTGCGAGAACCATCCTGCAGCGCGCGCTCAATCGGCGGACGCGCCAGATTGCTTCACCATCGCCGCCCAGCGCGGAATCTCGGCCGCGATCAGGTCCGCGAACTGCGCCGGCGAGGACGGGGTCGCGTCGACGGACAGGGTCTCGTTCTGCTTTTGCACCGCAGGGTCCAGCAGCGCCTTGGCGACTGCCGCATTCAGCTTGTCGATCACCGGCTTGGGCACGCCCGCCGGCGTCACGATGCCGCCCCATGACACCACCTCGAACCCCTTCAAGCCCGACTCGTCCAGCGTCGGCACCTCCGGCAGCACCGGCACGCGCTTCAAGCTGGTGGCGCCCAGCACCTTGACCTGGCCGGAGCGGATGAAGGGCAGCACGCCCGCGACGTTGTCGATCATCACGTCAAGCTGCCCACCGGCCAGGTCCACCACTGCCTGCTGGCCGCTCTTGTACGGCACGTGCAGCATGGTGGTGCCAGTCTCGCTTTTGAGCATTTCGCCCGCCAGATGCGCGCTGGAGCCGACGCCCAGCGATCCCACACTGACCTTGCCCGGATTGTTCTTCGCATACGCGGCCAGTTCCTGCACGTTGTTTGCCGGCAGGCCGTTGCGCGCGATCAGCACCAGGGCATTGCTGATGGCCAGGCTGACGGGCGCCAGGCTGCGCTGCGGGTCGTAGGGCAGCTTGGCGTACATGCTCTTGTTGATCGCCAGCGTGACGATGTTGCCAAAGCCGATGGTGTAACCGTCGGGCGGCGCCGACGCCAGGGCCTGGGTGCCGACGATGCCGCCCGCCCCGCCCCGGTTTTCCACGATGACCGGCTGCCCCAGTTCGCGGCCCAGCGCGTCGGCAATCGGGCGCAACACCACGTCGGGACCGGAGCCCGCGGCGTACGGGACGATGAGCTTGATCGGCCGTTCCGGCCAATCGGCGCGGGCGGCGCCGGCGGAGGTGGCGGCCATGAGGATAAGAAACAAGGAAACGGCACGGCGGGCAAAGTTCGGCATGGCATTCTCCTGAAGCGCTTTTCGGGCCAGGCCTCTCGGTCTTGCCGGGCCTGATCGACGATCAGCTTAGGGATGGTCCGCGCTGCCTGTAAGGCTATATTTTTGTTAAGGTGACCACCCCAGGTTGTCAGCAGGAAAGCCGTCATGAAGGACCATCAACTGCGGGCCTGGCTGAAAGTGGCCGAACTGCGCAGCATCCGCGCCGCCGCCCGCAGCCTGCACCTGAGCCAGGCCGCGGTGACCAAGGCCATCAAGGAACTCGAAACCGAACTGGACGCGCCGCTCCTGACGCGCAGCCCCAAGGGCATCGCCGTCACCGAATGCGGCGAGCATCTGACGGTGCGGGCCCGCCTGGCGCAGGCGCAGCTCGCACTGGCGCGCCAGGACATCCGCCAATTGCTCAGCGGTGCGCAAGCGCGTGTGGCGGTCGGCGTGACGCCCATGGTCATGCTCAGCGTGCTGCCCGACGTGCTGGCCGAATTCCGGGCCAGCATGCCGGCGGCGAAGGTCAAGGTCTCGGAAGGCCTGCTGGCCTCGGTGCAGCCGGCCCTGCGCAACGGCGCGCTGGATTTTGCGCTGGCCTCGCGCATGAACGACGGCGCTGGCGGCCAGGAATTTGAATTCGAAGAACTGCGCCCGCTGGAATTCATGATTGCCTGCCGCAAGGGCCATCCGCTGGCGCGCGCGCGGCGCTGGGAAGACATCCGCGGCTGCGAATGGCTGCTCAACGTCTCGGGCGGCAGCCATACCGAAGCCTTCCTGCGCGGCCTGCGCGCGCACGGCCTGCCCGAGCCCGCCCGCGTCATCGAATGCGACACCTTCGGCGTCATGTGGACCCTAATGACCCGCAGCGACGCGCTTATCATCTGCCCGTCCGGCATGCTCGACATCAAACCCTATGGCGACGAGGCCCGGCGCATCCGCGCGGACGTGCCGATGCCGGTCGCCAGCATCGGCATCATGACGCTGCAGGGCACGCCGCTATCGCTGGCTGCCGCCACCATGGCTGAACTGTTCCGCCGCCGCGTGGCGTCGATGCCTTAAGACGGATGGCCGGTATGCCATGAAGCGCATAGCCGCGACGCGTGGAGGTGCATCTCCCCCGGCGCATCACCCGCGGCGCGTCAATGCGCGGCGGCGATCAGCGCCGCACCACCAAGCGAATCGCAACCGCCGACACAGCCACCAATCCAGCAAGCCAGAAGAATGCGTCAACCAGTCCCACCGCATGCGCGGCGTAGCCGAGCACCGCCGGCCCCAGCAGCACGCCCAGATAGCCCAGCATGCTGGCCGCCGCAATGGCCTGCGACGGCGGCATGGCAGTCTGGCGTCCCGCCAGCGAAAACAGGATCGGCACCACATTGCCGGCGGCAAACCCCGCAAAGGCGATGGCGGGATACACGACCGCCAGGTTGCTGCTCCACGCGGCCAGCGCCAGGCCGCCCGCCGTAATCAGAAAGCCCGCGATCAGCAGTACACGCTCACCCACCCGCGCCACGAGTCGATCGCCCACGAAGCGGATCAGCGTCATGGCGCACGCAAAGACCGAATACCCCGCACCGGCAAACCGCTGGTCCACGCCCTTCTCGCGCGACAACAGCAGCGCGCTCCAATCCAGCATGGCGCCCTCGGCCAGGAACATCACCATCGCCAGCAGGCCGATTCCCACCACGATGCCCCGCGGCACGATCAGCAACGGCGCCTTTTTTGCCTGCGGCAGGGTGAGGAAGCCGGGTGCGGCCAGCAGCACGCAGAGCGCGATGACGAGGCCGGCTGCGATGGTGGCGGCCGCCGCGCTGGCGCCGGCGGCAATAATTGCCGTCATTGCCGCGGCGCCCACAAGGCCCCCGATGCTGTACAGCCCATGAAAGCCCGACATCAGCGGCTGCCGGGCAATCCGCTGGACCTCGGTGCCATGCACGTTCGCCGCCACGTCAATGGCGCCGGTGGCCGCGCCGAAGATCAGCAGGCACAGGCCCAACGTGAACACGGTCGACGCCATCGCCATCAAGGGCAGCACGGCGGCCAGGAGAAGGCCTGCCGTCACGATCAGCGCCTTGCTACCCACGCGCCCTACCAGCGCGCCTGCACCTGGCATGCCGATCACGGCGCCCAGGCCCAGGCACAGCAGCACGGAACCCAACGTGGCCGCGTCAGCGCCCAGGCGCTGCTGCGCAAACGGCACCAGCGGCGCCCATGACGACAACGCAAAACCTGCGATGAACAGCGACAACTGCGTGGCGCGCTTGGGCGCCCGCAGCGACGCGGCTTGGCCCTGGGCGGCCGGTGGCCTGCCCGGGGCGTGAATGTCAGCCTGCTGCAATGCGAACTCCTGATATGAACCGCGTGACTGCGTGGATGAATGAACGCGAGCCCGCGTTTCGGAAGCGGTCCAAGTTATCAGGAGCGGGTGGCGGGTTCTGTCTATACTTGGCCGACTTATGTCTAAAATCCGCCAACCTTCCGCCGCCGAGCCTCTTGGCGAAATGCCGGATCCCGACCTCGCCACCGCGCCAGTCGTAGGCTTGATGGAAGAATGGATGCCGGCCGATCAGGCGCCGCACGCCCATCGTCGTCATCAGTTGCTGTGCGCGGCCAGCGGCGTGATCCACGTCACCACCAGCGTCGGCGAATGGGTGCTGCCCGCCACCCGCGCCATCTGGATCGGCAGCGGCACCCTGCATTCCACGCTGGTCAGGCGGCCAGCGCACACGCGCGTGCTGTACATCGACCCCGAGGTCTATCCCATGCCTGAAGGCGCGCAATGCCGCGTCGTGGCAGTGAGCCCCCTGATGCGAGAGGTGATCGCCAGCTGTGCGGCCGCGCCGTGGGACTACCCGGCAGACTCGCCCGAAGCGCGATTGGCCAGCGTGCTCATCGATCAGGTGCGCGCCACGGACCACACGTCGGTCGACCTGCCCTATCCCACCGATACCCGCGCGCTGCGGCTGGCGAACCTGCTTCGCGCCGACCCCGCCAACCGCCAGCCGCTGGCCGTGCTTGCCCGCCAAGTGGGATCCAGCTCCCGCACCATCGAGCGCCTGTTCCAGACGGAAGCCGGCCTGTCGTTCGGCCGGTGGCGCCAGCGCCAGCGGCTGCTCACCGCGCTGGAGCAACTTGCCTACGGCGAAAGCGTCACCAACGTGGCGCTCGACGTGGGGTATGAATCCGCGTCCAGCTTCGTCGCTGCGTTCAAGGCCGTGTTCGGCACGACGCCAGCGCGTTATTTCAAGACCTGACGCAGCCCGGAAAACGCGGGCGATAATCCGCGTTCACCGCCGAGCCCCGCTAAAAGCACCAAGGAAAGCGCCGCCGAAAACCCGCAGTCCCGATTCGAATTCAGGGGCCGGATTGCCGCGCTATTTTTTGTATGCAACAATATACAAAAAACGCGCCGAGACAATCTTGCCCATTCCGAAAAGCAATTCGCAGGCCTTTGCGGCCTACAACGAGATCAAGCGCCGCATCCTGGTGGGCATGTTCACGCCCAGCCACCGCCTGCGCGAAGTGGAAGTCGCCGACCAGCTCGAAATGGGCCGCACCCCGGTGCGCGAGGCGCTCAAGCGCATCCAGGACGAAGGACTCATCACGCACGAGCCCGGCCGCGGACTGGTCGTCACCACGATGGACCAGCAGGAGGTCGGCGAGCTCTATTCCATGCGCGAAGTGCTGGAAGGCGCCGCCGCCGCCTTCGCCGCGCGCCACGCCACCGACGCCGAGATCGCGAACATGCAGGCCATCCTGGACGAAGGCGACAACGGCGACCCCGTCGCGCAGAACCTGCGCTTTCACCAGGCCATCTACAGCGCCGCCCACAACCGCTACCTGATCCGCTCGCTGCATTCGCTGACCGAGACCACCTATCTGCTGGGACGCAGCACGCTCAGCTCATCCGAGCGGGCCGGCCGCTCCAACCGGGAACACCAGGCCATCGTCGACGCCATCCGCGCTCGCGACGTCCAAGGCGCGCAAGACGCCGCCCAACATCACATTCACCAGGCCCTGCTGGAACGCCTAAAGATGCTGCGCCAGGGCTGAGCGCGGTCGTCGATCGGAGACAAGTCGATGAAGCAGTTCAACGTATCCCCGCAGCGTCTGCTGGCGGGGCTGGCCCTTGTTTTGCCCGCGCTTTGCGCGCCGGTGGCCGCGTCCGCCGACACCTATCCCAGCCGGCCCATCACGCTGGTGGTGCCGTTTGCGGCGGGCGGCGGCACCGACAGCATTGCGCGCGACATGGCACGCACGTTGGCCGACAAGCTGGGCCAATCCGTGGTCGTGGAAAACCGCGGCGGCGGTGGTGGCTCCATCGGCGCCGCGCTGGTCGCGAACGCGCGCCCCGACGGCTACACGCTGCTCTTTGCCACGTCGACCTTCGTGACCAACGCCGCCGCCGGCATCAGCACCACCTACGACGTGCGCAAGTCCTTCGCGCCCATCGCCATGCTGGGCCGCGGCCCGCTCTTCGTCGTGACGGCCAAGGACTTGAAGCTGACGTCCATCGCCGGACTGCGCGAACTCGCCGCCAAGCCGGACGCCGACCTGAACTTCTGCTCGGCCGGCAACGGCAGCATCAACCATCTGGCCGGCGAACTGTTCAAGCAGAAGACCAACGCCGCCATGACGCACGTGCCGTACAAGGGCAGCGGCCCGGCCACCGTCGATCTGCTGGCCGGTCGCGTCCAGGTGTTCTTCGCCACCGTGCCCACCATCCTGTCGCAGGTGCGCGACCAGCGCGTGGACCTGCTGGCCGTCACAGGCAAGACGCGCTCGCCGCTCTTTCCCGACACGCCCACCGTGGCTGAGGCTGGCGTGCCCGACTTCGATATCACGACGTGGTGGGGCGTCCTGGCGCCGGCCGGCACGCCGCCCGAGGTCGTTGCCAAGCTGAACCAGTCCATCAACGCGGCCGCCGCCGACACGCTGGTGGCCGACCGCCTCAAGCACGAAGGCGCGCAGGCCATCAGCGGGTCTCCGGACGACTTCGGCAAGGCGCTGGCCGCCGAACTGGAGATGTGGCAAGGCGTGGTCAAGAAGTCCGGCATGGCGCTGGACTGAGCCGCCGCGCACTGACAGCGAAGAGACAACAAGGAGACACCATGCAGCATTCTTCCCCCCTGAATCCCACGCGCCGCCGCCTGCTGCAAGGCGCGGCGGCCGGCACGGCATTGCTGCTGGCTGGCGCGGCACGCGCGGCGGACGCGTACCCGTCCAAGCCCGTGACGATGATCGTGCCCTACGCGCCCGGCGGTCAGGGCGACGTCTTCGCCCGCATCCTGTCCGAACGCCTGGGCACGGAATTCAAGCAGACCTTCATCGTAGAAAGCCGCCCCGGCGCGTCGGGCGCCGTGGGTTCGCGCATCGTGCTGCGCGCGCCGGCCGATGGCTACACGCTGCTGCTCGGCCAGACCGGCGAAATCGCCGTCAACCCTTATGCCATGAAGTCGCTGGGCTACGACCCGCTGCGCGAGTTCGCGCCGGTGATTCTGGTGGGCGATTCGCCGCTGGTGCTGGCCGTGCCGGAAAAGTCGCCCTATGCGGCCCTGGCCGCGCTGATCGCCGCGGCCCGCGCCAAGCCGGACGCCCTGGCCTACGCGTCCTCCGGCACCGCGACGCCCGGCCACCTGGCCGCCGCCGCGTTGGCGCTCGGCACGCAAACCCGCATGATCCACGCGCCCTACAAGGGCGCGGGCCAGGCCATGTCCGACCTGCTCGGCGGCCACGTCGACTTCTTCTTTTCCAGCGCATCGGCCGTCATGCCCCACATCAACAGCGGCCGCTTGAAGGCGCTGGCGGTATCCTCGCGGGAGCGGCTGGGCATCCTGCCCAACGTGCCCACCATCAGCGAGGCGGCCGTGCCCGACTTCCAATTCAGTCTGTGGGGCGGCGTCTTCGCGCCCGCGCAGACACCCCCTGCGGTGGTCGAACAGCTCAACGCGAAGCTGAACGCCATCCTGGCCGAGCCCGCGATCAAGTCGCGGCTAGAAGGCGACGGCGCCGCCGTGCGTCCGAACACTACGCAGGAGTTCACGGCCTTCGTGCGCAGCGAAGCCGCCAAGTATCAGAACCTGGTGCAAGCCACCGGGGTCCAGGTCGAATAAGCCCGGCCGATCAACCTACAGGAAAACGCTCCCATGAAAATCGTTGTACTCCCCGGCGACGGCATCGGCCCCGAAACCATGGCGGTCGCCGTCGACGTGCTAGAAGCCGCGTCGCGCCGGTTCGGCCTGAACCTGCAGTTCGACCACGACATCGCGGGCCATGACAGCCTGAAAAAGCACGGCGCCACCGTCACGCCCGCCCTGCTGGAAAAGGTCAAGGCCGCCGACGGCCTGATGCTCGGCCCCATGGCGACCTATGACTTCAAGGACGAGGCGCGCGGCGAGATCAATCCGTCGATGTACTTCCGCAAGAAGCTCGACCTGCACGCCAACATCCGCCCCGCGCGGACCTACCCCGGCATGCAGGCGCGTTTGGGCGAATTCGATCTGGTCGTGGTGCGCGAAAACACCGAAGGCTTCTACGCCGACCGCAACGTCGAGTCCGGCGGCAGCGAAATGCTGATCACGCCCGACGTCGTCGTGTCGCTGCGCCGCATTACCCGTCAGTGCTGCGAGCGCATCGCGCGCACGGCGTTCGAGCTGGCCATGACCCGGAGCAAGCACGTCACGATGGTGCACAAGGCCAACGTGCTGAAGCTGGGCGACGGCATGTTCCTGGAAATGTGCCGCCAGGTCGCCCAGGAGTTTCCGGAAGTGCGCGTGGACGACGTGATCGTCGACGCCATGATGGCGCACGTGGTGCGTGCGCCGCAGCGCTACGACGTCGTCGTCACCACCAACATGTTCGGCGACATCCTGTCCGATCTGACCGCCGAACTGTCGGGCAGCCTCGGCCTGGGCGGCTCGCTGAACGCCGGCCGCGACTACGCGATGGGCCAGGCCGCGCACGGCTCGGCGCCCGACATCGCCGGCCAGAACATCGCCAACCCGATCTCGCTGATCCTGTCGGGCGCGATGCTGCTGAACTGGCACGGCCAGAAGACCGGTAACGCCGCGTTCACGCAGGCCGCCGCCGCCATCGAGGCCACCATCGCCGACACCATCCTCGCGCAGGAATGCACGCGCGACGTGGGCGGCAAGCTGGGCACGCGCGAAGCCGGCGCGGCCTTCGTCGCGCGCCTGC
>NZ_DIEJ01000276.1:0-48483 GCF_002418565.1 Achromobacter sp. UBA5777
TGATTATCGATCAGCAGCAACGCAGCCTGCGCGAGATGGCCGAGCAGCCGCCGCGCGCAACGCTGGCGCCTTCGCGCCAGGTGGCGCCAGCCGGCACGCCCGACCGCGCCGTGCACGACGCGGGCAACAGCACCACGCTGCCCGGCAAACTGGTGCGCGCCGAAGGCGCACGGCCCAGCGGCGACCCCGCGGTCGACGAGGCCTACGCGCACCTGGGTTCGACCTACAAGCTTTTCTGGAACGTGTACAAGCGCCACTCCATCGACGCGCACGGCCTGCCGCTAATCGGCACGGTGCATTACGGCGAGGACTACGAAAACGCCTTCTGGAACGGCGCACAGATGGTGTTCGGCGATGGCGACGGCGAAATCTTCAACCGCTTCACCATCGCCGTCGACATCATCGGCCACGAACTCACGCACGGCGTCATCGACACCGAGGCGGCCCTGCTCTATCAGGGCCAATCCGGCGCGCTGAACGAATCGCTGTGCGACGTGTTTGGCGCGCTGGTCAAGCAGTATTCGCTGGGGCAGACCGCCCGGCAGGCGGACTGGCTGGTAGGCCAGGGCCTCTTCACGGAAAAGGTGCGGGCGCGCGCACTGCGCTCCATGGCCGAGCCGGGCACCGCGTACGACGATCCGGTGCTGGGCAAGGATCCGCAGCCCGCGCACATGCGCGACTACGTCGATACGCCGCGCGACAACGGCGGCGTGCACATCAACTCGGGCATTCCGAACCGCGCGTTTCATCTGGCCGCCACCGCGTTGAATGGCAATGCGTGGCAAGGCGCGGGCCAGGTCTGGTACGACACGCTGTGTGACAAGCGCCTGCGCCACGACGCCGGCTTCAAGGATTTTGCGAGCCTGACGATCCAGATCGCCGGCGAGAAGCACGATGCGGCCGTGCGCCGCGCCATCGACGACGCCTGGAAGGCCGTGGGAGTGCTGCCATGATCGAACTGCCCTCGCTGGATCTCGCCCAACTGGTGCGCCTGACGCGCGAGGGCGGTCTTGCCTACCTGCCCGGCCTGGCGCAGCCGCGCCACATCGACATGACCGCCTGCCCGCCGGGCGTGCGGCAGGAAGTGTGCGAGGCGCTGCTGCATGCCGCGCCCAAGGCCGTGTCCTGCGGGCCGGATGCGCGCGGCGATCAGCGCTATTTTCACGTTGAAGTCGAGTTCGAAGGCGCGGACGCGCCGCGGATCACTTTTGACGTGCCCGAGGCGGATGCGCCGCCGACGCTGGTGCAGTTGTGGAAACGCCAGGCCGGCCAATCTGGATAGCGCGCCCGGCGTACAGCCCGGCCAGCGCCATCAGCGCGCACAATGCCGCGCACACGCCCAACGCAACGCCCCAGCCGCCCAGCGCGTCGTGCACACTGCCCACCAGCGTGGGGCCCGTCGCGGCAAATAGATACCCCACGCATTGCGCCATGCCAGACAGAGCCGCCGCCTGTTGCGCGTGGCTGGCGCGCAGCCCGACAAACGCCAAGCCCAGGATGATGCCCGCGCCGGTGCCCAATCCCAGAAACGCGATCCACACCACACCCCATGCGGGCGCCGCGATCAGGCCCGTGAACGCCACGAACGACGCGCCCGCCGCGCAGAACGCCGCCGCGCGCTGGTCCTTCAAGCGGCGCAGCAACGGCGCCAGAAACAGCGCGGGCGCCGCGGACGCCAGCTGCATGAAGCCGTGCAACGATCCGGCGCGCTCGGCCGAGAAGCCTGCGTCATGCAGGATGGCGGGCAGCCAGCTCACCGCGACATAGAACACGAACGAGTTGATGCCGAGGTATGCCGTGACCTGCCAGGCCAGCGGCGAGCGCCACAGACGCACGCCGTGCGGTGCGTGCGCGGTGGTCGCGGCGGGCGGCGTATGGTTGGCCAGTTGCGGCAGCCACAGCAAGAGGCCGAGCAGCGGCAGCGCCAGCATGCACAGCGTGGAAAACCGCCAGCCGCCCAGTTGAGGGGTGGACATCGGCAATTCGGCCAGGGGAATCGCAACGGCCGAGGCCAGCCCGGCCGCAAGGCCCATCGTCAGCACATAGGCCGACGTCAGGCCCGCCAGGCGCTGCGGGAAATCGCGCTTGAGCAGACTGGGCAGCAGCACGTTGCCCAGCGCAATGCCCGCGCCGATGATGGCCGTGCCCGCATAGAGCCCCACGGCATCGCCCAGCACGCGGATCCCGATCCCGCCGGCGATGAGCAGCAGCGCCGCGAACAGGGTGCGTTCCAGTCCAAAGCGGCGCGCCAGTCCCGCGGCGAACAGCGACACCACCGCGAAGGCCAGCAGCGGCAGCGTGATGAGCATCCCCGCCGCCGCCGACGACAGATTCAACTCGGCGCGGATCAGGCCGATAAGCGGCGGCACGCCGGTGAACGGCGCGCGCAGGGCCATGGCGATGAACAGGATGCCCAGAATCAGCAGCGCGGGGCGGCTGGGTATGGGGTGGCTGGATGAGGCGTGGCTGGACGCAGGTTGGCCGGGTGCGGGATGGCCGGAACTGCGGTGGCTTGGCATCGGGTGGCGGGAGGCTTGCATGGAGTCAGTTGTGAAATTCTTCAGGCATGGATGCCCTATTCGATCCCGCCAGCTTACGCATCGGCCGCTTTACCGAATTTCGAGATAATGACAAACTCTCTCGCAATCCGGCCAAAACGCGCCCTTCTGCCCGGCCGACGCCCATGCGCACGCCCGATACGCCCACCGCTCCGTTCGATCCCGACAGCCCCACGCAATGGGCCTTCGCCATGCCCGTGCATGCGGCCGAGCGGGACAACGAATCGCCCACCCATCAGCATCACATGGGCCAACTCGTCCTGGCGCTGCGTGGCGGGGTCACGTGCTCGGTGGCGCAGGGCCTGTGGATGGTGCCGCCGCAGTGCGCGGTCTGGATTCCCGGCGGCCTGCCGCACAGCAATCGCGTCACCGCCAATGGGCGCATGTGCTTTCTGTTCGTGCCGGCCGACGCACCGCGCCTGCCTACCGCTTGCTGCACGCTATCGATCACCCCGCTGGTGCGCGAGCTGGTCGTACACCTGGCCCACCTGACCCCTGCCGAGGCCGCGGCCGACGCCAACCGCAAACTGGCCGACGTGCTGCTGGACCAGCTGTCGCACATGCCCGCCGAGCAGCTGCACCTGCCCATCTCCGGCCACCCGCGTCTGCGCGAAATCGCGGACGCGCTAAACACGGATCCCGCGGACCGCAGCACCGTCGCGCAATGGGGCAAGCGTGTCGCCATGAGCGAACGCACGCTGGCGCGGCTGGTGCAGCAGGAGGTCGGCATGAGTTTCGGCCGCTGGCGCCAGCAATTGCACATCATCCTGGCCCTGCAGCGGCTGTCGGCGGGCGTGTCGGTGCAACGCACGGCGGACGACCTTGGGTACGAATCTGTCAGCGCCTTCATCACGATGTTCAAGAAGACGCTGGGCAAGACGCCCGCGCGTTACTTTGCGGACAAGGCCGACGGGCAGGCTGCGGTGCAATAGGGATTGCCGCGGCGTTCGCCGTGGGGGTCGGCCACGGCGTTCGGCCGCGAGGATCGGCCCGGGGATCCTCTGATCGGAAGATCGTCCGCCACTACGCCTGCTTTGCGCTCGCCACGATGAACAGCCGTGGAAATGGCAGCAGCACCGTCCCGTCCGCCAGCGCCGGGTACGCCGCTTCGATCAGCGACTGATAGCGCGCCAGAAAGCCCGCCTGCTCATCGCCGTCCAGCTTGTCCAGATACGGCCGCAGGGCCGTGCCTTTGAACCATTCCACCACCGCGGCGGCGCCCGCCAGCGGATGGTGATAGGTCGTGCGCCACACATCCAGCGTGCCGCAATGCGGCTTGAGCAATTCGTAATACCACGCCGCGCTGTGCCGCGGCGGATGCTGCACGCCGCCCGTCTTGGCGGCCCAGGGCGCTTCGCCGGCCACCTGCCGGGCAAGACGGTGCGCGGGCTCTTCCAGGTTGTCCGGCGTCTGCACCGCGAGGCTGCCACCGGGCGCCAGCTTGGCCACCAGCGCCGGGTACAGCGTGGCGTGGTCGGGCACCCACTGCAGCGCGGCGTTGGCCAGGATCACGTCGTACGCCTGCGGCGGATTCCAGCTGGCAATGTCGGCCAGCTCGAAAGACAGCGCCGGCATGCGCTTGCGCGCGGCGTCAATCATGTCCTGCGAACTGTCCATGCCTGAGATTTCCGCGTCCGGGTAGCGGCTGGCCAGCACCTCGGTGGAATTGCCCGGCCCGCAGCCCAGGTCCACGGCGCGGCGGACGACCAGATTGGGCAGCGCCGCCACCAGGTCCCGCACCGGACGCGTGCGTTCGTTTTCAAAAGCGGAATACTGCTTGGCGGACCAGGTGTTCATGATCGTTCCTTGTTTGGCGACCGGATGGTGAGACCCGGTGGTGCGACTCGGTAGCGCGTGTCGGAAATAGCGGTTTGTCAGCCGCCGACTCTACGCCTGGCCCTTTCCAATGACAAATCCACAAAACACCCGCCTGCCATATCCCCCGCATATGGCTCGCCACAAAGAAAAACCCGCCCGCCGGGTTTGCCGGCGGACGGGTTCGTGGGGCGGTAAGCCGGATTACTGAGGCTTCAGCTCATCCGTGCGGGTTTTCCACAGCGAGAACAGCACGCCGCCAAGGATCAGGCTGAAGGTCACGCCCAGCGAAATCGCGGGAGGCACCTTGCCGATGAAGCCGACCAGGAAGATCTTCGTGCCGATGAACACCAGGACCAGGGCCAACGCGTACTTCAGGTAGTGGAACCGGTGGATCATCGCGGCCAGGGCAAAGTACAGCGCCCGCAGGCCCAGGATCGCGAAGATGTTGCTGGTGTACACAATGAACGGGTCGGTCGTGATGGCGAAGATCGCGGGCACCGAGTCCACGGCAAACACCAGGTCGACGAACTCGATCAGCACCAGGGCCAGCAACAGCGGCGTCGCGTAACGCACCTTCTTGGACGTCGCCGGATCGGTTTCGGTCACCATGAACGCGTTGCCGCGCAGGCCGTCCGTGACACGCATGTGACGCTTCAGGAACTTCAGGATCGGGTTGGTCGCGATGTCAGGCGTCTGGTCCGCGATCATCCACATCTTGATGCCCGTGAACACCAGGAACGCGCCGAACAGATACAGCAGCCAGCCGAAGTTGCTGACCAGCGCGGCGCCCAGGCCGATCATCGTGGCGCGCAGCACGATCACGCCCAGGATGCCCCAGAACAGCACACGGTGCTGGTACTGGCGCGGGATCGCAAAGAAGCTGAAGATCAGCGCGATCACGAACACGTTGTCCATGGACAACGATTTCTCGATCATGAAGCCCGTGTAATAGGCCATGCCGCTTTCGGCGCCCATGTTCCACCAGACCCAGCCACCGAACAGCACGGCGGCGGTGATGTAGCCGGCGGAAAGCAGCAGGCTTTCACGCACGCCGATCTCGCGGTCTTCCTTGTGCAGCACGCCCAGGTCAAAGGCCAGCAGGCTGACGACGATGCTGATGAAGAGCAGCCAGCTCCAGGTTGGCGTGCCGAGGAAATCGGCATTGAAGAAGGTGATCAAAGTGTCCATGATTGCCCCGCTAGATTCGAAGGTGCCCATGATCCGGATCCGGCGCAGATGGAGAAATCAGCCTGAAAGTGAGTTAAGGTTCGAAAAAAACGAAGTAATCCGACTACTGAGCCACCACCCATGCTGAACTACCGCCACCTGTACTACTTCTGGATGGTCGCCAAGGAGGGCGGGTTTTCCCGCGCCGCCGAGCGCCTGGACATGGCTATCCAGACCATCAGCGCGCAGGTCCGAGAACTGGAAAAGAACCTGGGCCATCAACTGCTCAAGCCGGCTGGCCGCGGCGTGACGCTGACCGACGCCGGTGAAGCCGCTTTTGCCCGCGCCGAAGAAATCTTCCAGATCGGGCAGGTGTTGCCGCAGGAAGTGCGTGCCGCCGCCACCAAGCCGGTCGTGCGCCTGTCCGTGGGCCTGTCGGATGGCATTTCCAAGCTGGCGGCACACGCCTTGCTGGGGCCCGTGCTGCACACGCCCGATCTGCATTTGACCTGTCATGAAGGTGAAGTCGAGGAGCTATTGGGCGAGCTGGCGCGGCATCACCTGGATCTCGTGCTGGCTGGCCAGGGCGCCCCCGCCAACCCCAACCTACGGCTCACCAGCGACCGCTTGGTGTCCTCGCCGGTGGATTGGTACGGCCCGGCCAAGCTGGTGCGCAAGCCGGACACGCTGGATTTTCCGGGCTGTCTGGAACGCCTGCCCGTGCTCCTGCCCACCGGCCATTCGGTGCTGCGCCAGACGCTGGACCGCTGGTTCGCCGAGCAGGGCGTGTACCCGAACGTGGTCGGCGAGTTCGAGGACAGCGCCCTGATGTCGGTGTTCGCGGCACGCGGCCTGGGCGTATTTCCCCTCAGCCGGCTGGGCGGGGACGATGTCGCGCTGCTGCGCGGTCTGCGGCCGCTGGCGCGCTGCGACGACGTGCACGAGGAAATCCACGCCATCCGCAACCGCCGAGGCCAGCATCATCCCCTGGTGCGAGAGATCCTCGCGCAGGCGAAAACTTCGGTTTTACCTTAATGTTTGTCACATCCACTCTGGTTTTTCAGAAATAGAATCCCCGGTATCGTGGCCGTTCTTTTTGAGTCATCGGAGTACCTGAACAAATGAAGAAAATCATCTGGCTCGTTTTTGCCGTTCTCGCGGCGCTCTGGACCGGGCTGGTGGCACTGACACTGCAACTGACCGACTGGGTGCTGGCCACCATCGCCACGGCGCAGGTGCCCGGCACCGCGATCGACACCTCGCAGTGGGTGGCGCCGGCCTGGGCGGCGCCGTGGGTTGACCCGGCATGGCTGGCATCGCTGCAAGGGGGCCTGGTCTGGGCCGCGCAAGGCCTGAACCAGGTCCTGCCTTTTGCCGGCAGCCTGGGTTCGCTGATCACCGTGCTGGGCTGGATCTGCTGGGGCTTCATCATGGCGGGCCTGCTGGTGCTTGCGCTGATCCTGCACTGGCTGGCCGGCAAGCGCGAGCAGCAGACGGCCCCTGGCCGGCAAGTGGTGTAAAAAGGGGCAGGCGACGCGCCGCCCGGCACGCTGCCCTCAACCGGAGCGTGCCGTGCCCTCTCGATCTACCCGCCGTCTGATCCTGCCGTTTGCGGCGCTGCTGGCCAGCGCCGCCGCGACGTCCGGGCAGGCGGCGCCTTCGCAAACCGCACCATCGCACACCGCCTCCCCCCACGGCATCGAAGTGTGCACGGTGACGGGGACCTCGGGGCAATACAGCGTGCGGGTGCGAAACACCAGCGACAAGACGCTTTCCCACGCGGACGTCGTGGGCGTGCATCTGAACGCCGCGGGCCAGGGCGGCAACACCGTCACCGTCAACCTGCAGGACGTGCCGCCCGGCAAGTACAAGACCGCCGTCCTGGCGCGTCACGGCGAATCGGCGGCGCTGGTCAGCATCGCCACCTACCAGACGATCAACGGCGTCGACACCCCGCAGCAGGAACTCTATGCGGGCAAAGTCGCGCACGTGGCGCCCGGCTCGGCATTGCAATACACGCTGGCGCCGCTGGCTTTGCGCGGCTGGACCGTCGCCTACGGCACGGCGCAGAGTCCCAAGCTGGAACCCGGCAGCGCCGTACTCCTCATCTACCCCGCCCGCACCGGAAAGAAGCGTGACGTCACGCGGCCCGATGCCGGGCGCGCGCCTGCGGACGTGGTGCCGCTGCTTTCGTGCGCCACGCCTCGCAAACATTGATCGCGTTTATTTGCTGACGCGGGACCGCGTTGCTACGGCGCGATTGCCGTCCTACAGCCCCTAGGCTGTCCTTTCACGTGCCACTCAGCAGGTCGCGCTCGTTCAGCAGCGCATAGACGATCTCGGGCCGGCTGTCGAAACCGCGACGGATCGCGGCAGGCAGCGACGCCCGCGTCTTGCGGCACAGACCCGGCAATTCTTCAAGCTGGATCGAAATGCCGCGTGAGGTCCGCACCTCGTTTTCGCTGGGCGTAATGTGGATGACGATGCCAAGCTGCGCCTGAATCCGCCCCTGCATCGCACGCAGGTCGTCCAGGCTGGTGATGTTTTCCAGCCGCGCCACCAGGCGCTTTTCTTCCTCGCGCGTCAGCCGCAGGACCCGCATGTCCGTCGTTGGATTGGCCAGCAACTGCTCCCGGTCGCACACACAGGCGCCGGGAGGACATTCTTGGCGGATGGGAAACGGCAGGTTCATGGGGACGGTGCACCAGCCACAACGGCGCGGGTCGATATCTTCCCGATTCTAACCAGGATGACCACCCGCGCACGCGCACTGCGCGTTTACCCGCAAGCGCGAGGCGGTCCGCCCCCCTGCTCGCTACCCGTAATCCTTCAGGCGTGAGACTGCCCCAAACGCCTTTTGCCGTAAGCTCCTGCCCTTGCCCTGCAACCTGGCTCACCCCATGACAGTTTCGACCTACCGATTTGCGACCCGCGCCGTGATGGTTCTGGCGGCGATCGTGCTGCTGGCCGCGGCGGCGCTGGCCGCGACCGGCTTGCTGACCAGCGCGCGGCAGGCCGACGTGGCCGTCGTGCTGGGCAACAAAGTTGAACCCGGCGGCCAGCCTTCGCCGCGCCTGGCCGCGCGGCTGGACCGCGCCTTTGACTGCTACGCCGCATCAACCTGCCGCATCCTGTTCGTCAGTGGCGGCGTGGATCCGGCCGGCACGGACGAGGCCGCGGCCATGCGCGATTACCTGCTGGCGCGCGGCGTGCCCGCCGACCGCATCGTCGTGGACAGCGCCGGCGTCGACACCTGGGCCACGGCCCGCCACGCCAGCGCCTACATGCGCCAGCACGGCTACACGAGCGCAATGGCCGTGACGCAGTATTTCCATGTGCCGCGCACGATGCTCGCGCTCAAGCGCCAGGGCGTCGCGGACGTGAGCGGCGCATACCCCGCATTCTTCGAATGGCGCGACGGCTATTCCGTCCTGCGCGAACTGCCGGCCATGGCGATGTATATTTTCCGGCCCCTGTAGCGGCGCCTCCGCCTGCCCTACCCTTCCAGGACTTTCCATCGTGCTGATCTTCCACAATCCCGTTCACGACAAACACAGCGGCCGCCAGGAGATGTTCCGCGGCAAGCTGGTGCCCTGCCACGAAACGCCGGCCAGGCTGGAATACGTGCTGGACGCCGTGCGTCAGCGCGGCATCGGTGAATTGCGCGCGCCCTCCGCGCCCGACATGGATCTGATCAAGCGCGTGCACACGCCGCGCTATGTGGACTTTCTGGCAAGCGCCTGGAACGAATGGATTGCGCTGGATCCGGCCAACGCGGATCTGGACGTGCTGCCGTCGATCTGGCCCGTGCGCGGATTTAGGCACGACGTCGAACCCACGAACTTTGCCGCGCGCGTCGGGCTGTTCTCGTTCGATAGCGGCTGTCCGCTGACGGCCGGCACCTGGGAGGCAGCCACCGCCGGCGCCGCCTGCGCCATCGACGCCGCACGCGCCATTTCCCAAGGCCAGGGCCAGCGCGCCGCCATGGCGCTGACGCGACCGCCAGGCCATCATGCCGGTGCGGACTTCTTTGGCGGCTACTGCTTTTTGAACAACGCGGCGCTGGCGGCCCAGGCGCTGCGCGATGCCGGCGCGCAGCGCGTTGCCGTGCTGGACGTGGACTATCACCATGGCAACGGCACGCAGAGCATCTTCTATGACCGCGGCGACGTCCTGACCGTATCGGTCCACGGCGACCCGACCACTGAATATCCGTTCTATCTGGGATACGCCGACGAGCGCGGCGATGGCGCAGGCGAAGGCTGCAACTTGAACCTGCCGCTTCCCGCCGGCAGCGACTTTGCCGCATGGACGGCGGCCTTGCAGCAGGGCCTGGACGCGGTGCGCGCGTTCAAGGCCGATGCGCTGGTCGTTGCGCTGGGCGTGGATACCTACGAAGGCGATCCGATATCCAAGTTCAAGTTGAAAAGCGCCGACTATCTGCAGGTCGGACGCATGTTGGCCGGCCTGGGCCTGCCGGCGGTGTTCACGATGGAAGGCGGCTACGCGGTCGCCGACGTGGGCATCAATGTGGCGAATGCACTGGAAGGGTATCTGGGCTGAACGCCGGGGCGGCCGCATCCGCTTGGATGCAGGTGTCAGACACCGGGGCAACGAATCACTGCCCCGTATTCAATCGCGGGTCTCAAGCACCTTGTTGATGCGCAGCGCAATCAACGTGCACGCCACGCCGGACAGCAGGTACACGCTGACTGCCACCAATCCGAATCGTGCCGACAGCCCCAGCGCCACCACCGGCGCGAACGCCGCGCCGACCAGCCACGCCATGTCGGACGTCAAGGCCGCACCGGTATAACGGAACCGCCGCGTGAAGTTGGCAGTGACCGTGCCGGATGCCTGTCCATAAGACAGGCCCAGCAGCGCGAAGCCAATCAAGATGAACGCATCCTGCGCCTTCGGCCCGCCGCCCAGCAACCACGGTGAGACGATCGCAAACACGCCGATCAGCATGGCAAGCAATCCCAGCGTCGTGCGCCGCCCGATGCGATCAGCCAGCCATCCGGACGCGATCGTTCCCAGGATGCCGATCACCGCGCCGATGATCTGCACGATCAGCACATCCGAAATCTGTTGCGTGCCGCTGACAGCGATCCACGACAGCGGAAAAACCGTGACGAGGTGAAACAGCGCATAGCTGGCCAGCGCGGCGAACGCGCCGATAAAGAGGTTGTAGCCTTGCTGGCTGATGATCTCGCGGATGCCGATGGGCTCGAGTTCACCTTCTTCGAGCAGTTGCGTGTATTCCTCGGTGACCACCAGCCGCAGCCGCGCAAATAGCGCCACCACGTTGATGGCGAACGCCACGAAGAACGGGTAGCGCCAGCCCCATTCAATGAAGTCGGCCTCCGTCAGCGTGATGTGCAGATAGAGAAACAGCGCGCTGGCCACCAGAAATCCAACAGGCGCGCCCAGCTGACCCATCATCGAATACCAGCCGCGCCGGTTGGGCGGCGCGTTCAGCGCCAGCAGCGACGGCAGGCCGTCCCACGAGCCGCCAAACGCCAGGCCCTGCAGGCAGCGGAAGACCGCGAGCAAGGTGATGGCATGCACGCCGATCGATTCATAGCTGGGCAAAAACGCCATGCCGACGGTCGCGGTGCCCAGCACGAACAAGGCGACGGTCAGCTTGGTTGCGCGGCCCCATCGGCGCTGGATCGCCATCGACAGCGCGGTGCCGATGGGACGCATGATGAAGGCGAAGGAGAAGATGATGAAGGCTGACAGCGTGCCTTCCAGCTGGCCTTCGAAGGGAAAGAACACCTTCGGAAAAACCAGCACGCACGCGATGCCGAAGACGAAGAAATCGAAGTATTCAGAGGCGCGTCCGACGACCACCCCCACGGCGATTTCACCGGGCGCCACCTTGGCGTGGCTGGTGCCGCCGCTGATCGCCCCGGGTCCGGAACCGGGAGAGGGATGACCAGGATACTGCGTGGTGGTCGACATGGATTCGCTCGCAAAAGAAGGTTCTGGACAAGCCTTGTCTACGATCTTGCAACACACCAGCACCACGGTACGCGCATCATGCCGGAAGCCGCAAGCGTTTTGGCCCATGACTGCCCCGCACGCGTTCCCGTGCATACTTTTGCTCTTTTTACCCTAGATTTTTCGCGGCTTCCAGCGTAGTGTTTCGTTTACTTCGCACGGTTACGTTTCGGGGTATGACCATGTCGTCCTTCGCAAGGCTCCGCGGATTGATCCTGTTTGCCGCCCTGCCGCTGCTCGCCGGGTGCAATGCGGTCCTGCTGTCGCCATCGGGCGACGTGGCCGTGCAACAACGCAACTTGATCATCATCTCCACCGGCTTGATGCTCATCATCATCGTGCCGGTCATCATCCTCACGCTGCTGTTCGCATGGCGCTATCGCGCCAGCAACAAGGAAGCCGCCTACGACCCCGACTGGAACCACTCCACGATGCTGGAGCTTTTGATCTGGGCGGCGCCGCTGCTCATCATCATCGCGCTTGGCGCGCTCACGTGGGTCAGCACACACCAGCTTGATCCCTACCGGCCGCTGGCGCGACTGTCCGAAGGCCGTGAAGTGCCGCCCAACACCAAGCCGCTGGTCGTCGAAGTGGTCGCGCTGGACTGGAAGTGGCTGTTCCTCTATCCCGAGCAAGGCGTGGCCGCCGTCAACGAGATGGCCGCACCGGTGGACCGTCCCATCCAGTTCAAGATCACGTCGTCGTCGGTCATGAACTCATTCTTCGTGCCCGCGCTGGCCGGTCAGATCTACGCCATGCCCGGCATGCAGACCACGCTGCACGCCGTCATCAACCATCCTGGTGAATACGAAGGTCTGTCCGCCAACTACAGCGGCTCCGGCTTTTCCGGCATGCGCTTCCGCTTCCATGGGCTGGACCAGAAGGGTTTTGACGACTGGGTCGCGCAGGCCCAGAAATCGCAGGCCACGCTGGACCGCGCCGCTTACCTGAAGCTTGAACAACCCAGCGAGCGCAACCCGGTGCAGCTTTACGCCACCGTTGCGCCCGGCCTTTTCGACGCCATCGTGAACCGCTGCGTCGAACCCAACCGCATGTGCATGCGCGACGCGATGGCCATCGACGCGCAAGGCGGCGCCGGCATACCGGGCGCGCACAACCTCACCACCCTGGACCCGCAAGTGCGCGAGAAGCTGGGTCTTACGGAAACGCCGCCGCGCAAGTATGTCGGCGCCATGTGCACGGCCTCTGAAGGACTGGTGCTCTAGCGCGGCAGGTTTTTCGGCACGCGACGTGCTCCATGTAAACGCGGTTTTTTTGCTGGAATCGAGATGCCTGATCAACCTGACCTCACCAAGCTGATCTTCGGCCGGCTTACCTGGGACGCCATTCCGTTTCACGACCCCATCCTCCTGGGCACCTTCTTCGTGGTGGCGGCGGGCGGCATCGTGCTGCTGGGCTCCGTCACTTACTACAAGAAGTGGGGCTACCTGTGGCGCGAGTGGTTCACCAGCATCGACCACAAGAAGATCGGGATCATGTACGTGATCCTGGGCATCGTCATGCTGCTGCGCGGCTTTGCGGACGCCATCATGATGCGTTCGCAGCAGGCCGTGGCCTTCGGCGACTCCACCGGCTTTCTGCCGCCGCACCACTACGATCAGATCTTCACGGCGCACGGCGTCATCATGATCTTCTTCGTGGCCATGCCGCTGGTCACGGGGCTGATGAATTTCATCGTGCCGCTGCAGATCGGCGCGCGCGACGTCGCGTTTCCGTTCCTGAACAACTTCAGCTTCTGGATGACCGCGGGCGGCGTGATCCTGGTGATGATGTCGCTGTTCGTCGGGGAATTCGCGCGCACCGGCTGGCTGGCATATCCACCCTTATCGGGCATCCTGCACAGTCCCGACGTCGGGGTCGACTACTACATATGGGCCTTGCAGATAGCGGGCATAGGGACACTGCTGTCCGGGGTGAACCTGCTGGTCACCATCGTGAAGATGCGCGCGCCCGGCATGAAGATGATGCGCATGCCCATCTTCACGTGGACCGCGCTGTGCACCAACGTGCTGATCGTGGCGGCGTTCCCGGTGCTGACGGCGGTGCTGGCGCTGCTGTCCATGGACCGCTACGTGGGCACCAACTTCTTCACGGCGGACTTTGGCGGCAACGCCATGATGTACGTGAACCTGATCTGGATCTGGGGCCACCCCGAGGTCTACATCCTGATCCTGCCGGCCTTCGGCATCTTTTCCGAAGTGGTGTCCACGTATTGCCGCAAGCGCCTCTTCGGTTATGCGTCCATGGTCTACGCCACGGTCGTGATCACCGTGCTGTCGTACCTGGTGTGGCTGCACCACTTCTTCACCATGGGGTCCGGGGCCAGCGTGAACTCGTTCTTCGGGATCACGACAATGATCATTTCGATCCCGACAGGCGCCAAGATCTTCAACTGGCTGTTCACGATGTATCGCGGGCGCATCCGCTTTGAAGTCCCGATGCTCTGGACGCTGGGGTTCATGGTCACGTTCGTGATCGGCGGCATGACAGGCGTGCTGCTGGCCGTGCCGCCCGCCGACTTCGCGCTGCACAACAGCCTGTTCCTGATCGCGCACTTTCACAACGTGATCATCGGCGGCGTGCTGTTCGGGCTGATGGCCGGCATCACGTACTGGTTCCCCAAGGCATTCGGCTACAAGCTCGATCCGTTCTGGGGCAAGTGCTCGTTCTGGTTCTGGCTCGTGGGCTTCTATGTGGCCTTCATGCCGCTGTACGTGCTGGGCCTGATGGGCGTGACGCGCCGCGTAAACCACTTTGAAGACATGTCGCTGCAGATCTGGTTCCAGATCGCGGCCTTCGGCGCGTTGCTGATCGCGTGCGGCATCGCCAGCTTCATCATCCAGCTCGTGGTCAGCTACCGCCGCCGCGATCAGTTGCGCGACACCACGGGCGATCCGTGGGATGGCCGCACGCTGGAGTGGTCAACCTCGTCGCCGCCGCCCGTGTACAACTTTGCGTTCACGCCGCGCGTGCACGACCTGGACGCCTGGTGGCAGATGAAGCAGCACGGCTACCAGCGTCCGCAACAGGGCTTCATTCCGATCCACATGCCGAAGAACACCTGGGCGGGCATCGTCCTGGCGGGGATCAGCGTGGTGCTGGGCTTTGCGCTGATCTGGCACATGTGGCCGCTGGTGGTGCTGTCGTTCGCGGCGCTGATCCTCGTGTCGATCATCCATACCTTCAACTACAAGCGCGACTACTACGTGCCGGCCGCTGAGGTCGTCGCCACGGAAGACGCCCGTACAAGGCTGCTAGCGCAACATGTCTGATACCCTCGCCCACCCCATGCCCGGCGGCGCCGCGCCGTCGTCCCAGGAACCGGTCTTCTACGTTCCTGGCGAACATCATCCCAAGAACGGCACGCTGCTCGGGTTCTGGGTCTACCTGATGAGCGACTGCCTCATCTTTGCGTGCCTGTTCGCGGTCTACGGCGTGCTGGGGCGGAGCTTCGCGGCCGGCCCATCCGGCGCCGACCTGTTCGACCTGCCGCTCGTGGCGGTGAACACGTCGCTGCTGCTGCTGTCGTCCATCACCTACGGGTTCGCGATGCTGGAGATGCGGCGCAACCGCATCGGCGCCACGCAGTTGTGGCTTGCGGTCACCGGCATTCTTGGCCTGGGCTTTCTGTCGCTGGAAATCTACGAGTTCTGGCACCTGATCCACCAAGGCGCCGGCCCGCAGCGCAGCGCGTTCCTGTCGGCGTTCTTCACGCTGGTCGGCACGCACGGGCTGCACGTCACGTTCGGCATCGTGTGGCTGGTGACGTTGATGCTGCAGGTGCGCCTGCATGGGCTGATCCCCGAAAACCGCCGCCGCCTGATGTGCCTGTCGATGTTCTGGCACTTCCTGGACCTGATCTGGGTGGGCGTGTTCACGTTCGTGTATCTGATGGGAGTGCTGCCATGACGTCGCACATGGATAACCTGGCCGACACCGGCCACGGCGGCCACGGTGGCCATAGCGGCCACGATCATCACGATGGCCACCATGACGATGACGACGGCGCCGGCCACGGCACCTTCAAGAGCTACATGACCGGCTTCGTGCTGGCCGCCATCCTGACCGCGATTCCGTTCTGGCTGGTCATGGACCGCGTCATCGACAGCTCGCGGGTCACTGGCCTGGTGATCCTGGCCTTTGCCGTCGTGCAGATTGTGGTCCACATCATCTATTTCCTGCACCTGGACACCAAGTCCGAAAGCGGGTGGAACATGTTGGCGTTAATATTCACGCTCGTGCTGGTCGTCATCACGCTCAGCGGATCCATCTGGATCATGTACCACTTGAACTCCAACATGATGCCCATGTCACCGCATGACATGCGCAAGATGCCCTGATGGCAGCAGTCAAAGACATTTCTTCACGCGACACCTCCCGTTCTCCGCGCAGCAAGGCAACCCTGGTCATCCTGGGGTTGCTGGCTGTCGCCATCTTCGCCGGGCTTTGCGCCCTGGGCACCTGGCAGGTTCACCGGCTGGCCTGGAAACGCGCGCTGATCGCGCAGGTGGATCAGCGCGCCCATGCGCCCGCCACGCCCGCCCCCGGCAAGAACGAATGGGCGCAACTGACGCAGGACAACGCCGAATACCGCCACGTCACCGCATCCGGCACCTACCACTTCGACAAGCAGACGCTGGTGCAGGCCGCCACGGAACTGGGCAGCGGCTATTGGGTCATGACGCCGTTGCAGCTGGCGGACGGCGGCACCGTGCTGGTGAACCGGGGCTTCGTGCTGCCGGCATGGCGCAAGGACGCGGCCAATAGCGCCCAGCCGCCCGCGCCGGGTCAGGTCACGGGCCTGCTGCGCATGGGCGAACCGGCCAGCGGCTTTCTGCGCAACAACGATCCGGCCGCCAACCTCTGGTATTCACGCGATCTGCCCGGCATCGCGGCGGCGCGCGGGCTTGCCGACGTGGCGCCCTACTTCATCGACGCCGACGCCGCGTCCAGCCCCGGCAAGGATCCCGCCCGGGAACCGGTTGGCGGACTTACGATGATCAACTTCCCGAACAACCATCTGACGTATGCCATCACCTGGTATGCGCTGGCGCTGATGGTGATCGTGGGCGTGGTGATCTTCGTGCGCGAGGAAAAGCGCGCGCGCCGGCCGGACTGATTCGCCGCCACGATTAAAAACGGCGCCCGCAAGGGCGCCGTTGTCATTTGATCGGCCGGCAAATACTGGCGAATGCCGGCGGGATCAGCAGGCCGGCCAGCGGATGCTGCCCGCCTCGGGGCAGGTCCACGATCCCTGCAGCCGCGCCCGGATCTCGGCCAGGCTTTGTTCGACCAGCAGTTCGCCGTCGCGGAACACAGGCACCAGCGCGCCACCCGCCGCCTGCTCGGGCGTCTGCTGGTCGTGCAGCACATAGCCGTCCGGCGTCTTGTCCACACGCAGCAAGCCCTTGGCGGACTTCTTCACGCCGGAATCGGTGACCGGGTCCTTCACGAGTTCCTGCGGTTCGCCGTTGACCTCGGCATACGTGGCCTTCAGCGCCCAGCCGAAGGTGTCGCGGGTCAGGTACTGATAGGTGTACGACCCGATGCCCAGCACGACGTTGCCCGACGCAAAGCCCTTGCGTTCCAGGCGCACCAGGATGTCGCGCGCCCGGGTCAGCGTGATGGAGTCGCCGTAGATCAGGCCCACGTGCGGATCCAGCAGCTTGTAGCCGCGATCGGTCTGAACGCCGCCGAACGTGTCCCACAGGCATTGCACCGCGCCCTTCACCTCGGGCTCGCGCAGCGTCTGCTGCGCGCTGGCGTCTTCGCCCAGGAGCCAGTACGTGCCCGTGGCCGCATCGCGCACGGCCTCGAAGCCGGCGGCCTGCGCCGCTTGCAGGGCGGCGCGGTCCTGCACGTCCGGCACGTCGGTGCAGAAATAGCCGGTCAGGATCTTCACGGGGTCGCCGGAGTCCGGACGGAACACGACCTTGGCGTTGCCCAGCGCGTCCGGCTGACGGCTCATGATCTCGGACTTGAGCGCGGCGGCAAAGTCCGTCACCACCTGCCAGAAGTCCCAGGTGTCGGACACCACCGACACGATGCCGGCCGGATACACCTGCTTGACCAGGCGGCGGATGGTCTCGATCTCGCCTTCCTTGCTGCCCAGGCACATCACGGAGTGCTCCGTCGCCGGCACCGAGCCGCCGATCAGTTCGCGGTCCGAATCCGCGTTGTAGAGGTCTTCCAGGTAGTCGATGGCCGGGATGGTGTCGGTGCCGGTAAAGGACAGCAGGTGACCCGCGCCGCACTTGCGCGCGTCGTACAGGCCGGCCATGCCGCGCATCGAGAAGTCGTGGCCCTGCCAGTCCACGAACGCCATCGGGCTGCCGGTCAATTGCGCAAAGTACGTCAGCAGCTTGCGGTATTCGAAGGCGATGGTGGCGACGGTGGACGGCTTCCAGGACTCGCAACTGAACAGGGTTTCGATGTAGGTCACCAGCCAGGCGAATTCCGGCTGGGTGTTGATGAAGGTGACCGGCGGCACGCGGATGTCGACGCGCGCGCCTTCGGGCACCGAGCGGATCTCCAGCGGCAGATAACCGAGGTCGTGCAGCGCCTGCAGGTGATCGACCGTGACCGCGCCCTTGCCGAGCGCGTTGTCCACACGGCGCTGATATTGGCGCACGGCGGTGCTGGCGGGCTTGCCGAAGAACTCACGGTCGAACAGGCCGATCAGGATTTCCTTGATGAATCCTTGCAGGCCGAACCAGACGATCTTCTCGTCGAACAATTCGGGCAGCACCGGCGCCAGACGGGCCGAGCGCGGCGTGAAGTTGGCCAGGATCTTGTTCGTGCCCTTGGGGTACTGGAACGGGTGGCCGGTCTTGTAGAAGTCCGCCTGCAGGAAGGGATTCAGGCCATTCTTGAGCTTGGGGGCCAGGGTGTCGGGGGCATTCATGGCGGGTTCCTTCTTGGTTGATCGGTGTTCTTGGTTGATCTGCATGCTTAGTTGACCAGCACCGCACCGGCGGCGGTCGCGGCGGCATCATCCGTGCGGGTCCAGTCGTAGGCAGTGAAAATCTCTGCATAGCGGGCCTTCAGTTCGGTCAGGCCCTTGCTGAAGATGCCGTGCGTCACATACAGATAGAGCGGCTGGCGGGTCTTGTCGGCCAGCGCGGCGGCCAGTTCCAGGAACGTGCGTCCGCCGTCGCAGATGTCGTCGACCACCAGCACCGGCTGGGCGGGGATATCGTCGGGCACACGGGTTTCCGTGATGCGGCCGGTCTGGGGGTCGCGGACCTTTTCCGAGAAGAGCACGTCCGTCACACCCAGCGCCTTGGCCAGCGCCTGCACCCGCTTGCGCGCGCCGGCGTCAGGGGCCATCAGCGTGACGCCCTGGGCAAAGGCCGGGGCGGCCAGGGCCTTCTTCAGGTAGGCGGCGGCGTCGATCACCCGCACCCGCTGCAACAGCGCTGGCGTGACGTCGCTGTGCGGTTCCACGATGGTGACCGTGGCGTACTGCTGGTCATTGATGAGCTTGCAGAACACGGCGGCGCCCAGCGCCTCGCCCGGATTGCAAACTCGGTCCTGGCGCGCATACGGCACGTAGGGCATGTCCAGGTGCACGGGCGCGGCCGGGTTCAGGCGGCGCAGCGCGTCGGTCAGCAGCAGCAACTGCATGACGTCGTCGGCCGACTTCAGCAGGGCGTGGATGCGGAACTCGCGGGCGGCGTCGGCGTGTTCACGCAAGCCGGCGGGAATGGTGACCTGCATTTCGCCGCCCGGAAACCGGAACGCCGCTGGCGTATCGGTCTTGCGTTGTCCTTCGATTACCGCAGTGATGGTGAACATGATCGTCCCTTAGTGGCATTTCAAAACTAAGTGGGGCCAGTATATGCCCACTTATTGTTGTTATGCAACTATCTTTGCATTGAAAAAGGCTTGTGCCGTCGAATCAGCCGACGCTGCGGTCGAAAAAGGTGAAATCCTTCAACCGGTAGAGACGCGCCGGGCGCTGCGCGCCCCCGACTACGTCGTCGGTCGCTTCCAGCGCCCCCCACGCTTCCATCTTTCTGCGGAAGTTCGACTTTTCGAGCCGGATCTGCAGGATCGCCTCGTAGGTGTGCTGCAGTTGCGTCAACGTGAAGCGCTCGGGCAGCAGGAAGAACGGCAGCGTGGAATACGTGGATTTGCTGCGAAGGCGGTCCACGGCGGCAGTGATGATGTCCGCATGGTCGAACGCCAGCGGCGGCAAGGCGTCCACACTGACAAAACGGAATTCCGCGCGCGTGGCGGCGGCCAGTTCGGCGGCAGGCACCAGCGCCACATAGGCGACCGACATCGACCATCCCCGGGGATCCCGATCCTGACCGGAAAACACCTGCAATTGCTCCAGGTAGCGCGGCTCGAAGCCGGTCTTGTCGCGCAATACCCGCCGGATGCTGTCTTCGGTGGACGTGTCTTCGTTGGCGTGCACCACGCCACCCGGCAGCGCCATGGCGCCCTGAAGCGGCTCGCGGTCGCGCTGATGCAACGCGACTTCCAGGCCGGATTCGCGCAGGGTAAGAAGGACGGCGTCGACGGTGACGAGCGGTTGGGGAAAGTCCAAGAAGCGGGTTCCGTAGTTGAGGTTTTGGGCAAGATGCCACTATGACGCCGCCAGGTCAATTCGCTCTGCTGCGTCCCAGATCAAACACCCTAACGCCCCACTAGAAAGTGTTCGAATTTTGGCAAGAATTGACGGCGGATAACGACAATTAACGCATTGTTCTACACTATGCGCCGAGGAACACGGTCGGGTTGATGCCTGGCGTCGTGTTCCTTTTGCTTTTTCTTCAACTGCAACTCAGGAGTTTTCCGGATGAAAAAGACGCTGCTCGCCGCGGCAATGCTGGCCTCTTTCGCAGGCGTTGCCCAGGCAGAACCGTCAGTCACCCTCTACGGTGTCATCGACACCGGCCTCGGCTACAACAAGATCAAGGGCGATGGCTACAGTGGTTCCAAAGTCGGCATGATCAACGGCATCCAGGCCGGCTCCCGCTGGGGCCTGCGCGGATCCGAAGATCTGGGCGACGGCCTGCGCGCCGTCTTCAAGCTGGAAAGCGGCTTTGACTCGGCCAACGGCCAGCGCGGCCAATCCGGCCGCCTGTTCGGCCGCCAAGCCACCATCGGTCTGGCCAACGACGCCTGGGGCTCGCTGGAATTCGGCCGTCAGGCCACGGTCGGCTCGAACTACCTGGCCGACATCGACCCCTTCTACACCAGCTACACCCAATCCAACCTGGGCCTGGGTTTCAGCGCGGCCAACACCATGCGCTGGGACAACATGGTCATGTACCGCACCCCGTCGGTGAACGGCTTTGAATTCGCCGTGGGGTACTCGTTCAGCGTGGACGACACCACCTCGGACCAGACCGGCTTCCAGACCGCCGACAACACGCGCGGCATCACCACCGGCCTGCGCTACGTGCAAGGCCCGCTGAACCTGACGCTGACGTACGACCAGTTGAACGGCGCCAACCGCAGCACCGTCGACAACGGCGCCACGCCGCGCCAATACGCCGTCGGCGCTTCGTACGACCTGGAAGTGGTCAAGCTGGCTGCCGCTTACGGCCGCACCACCGACGGCTGGTTCGTCGGCCAGGACCTGCCGTCGGGCACGCCGTTCAGCGACGAGTTCGGCACCAACCGCTTTGTGGACGGCTTCAAGGCCAATTCCTACATGCTGGGCGCAACGTTCCCGGTGGGCGCCTCGGGCAGCCTGTTCACCTCGTGGCAGCACGTGGCTCCGTCCAACGACAAGCTGACGGGCGGCGACGCCAACATGAATGTGTACAGCGTGGGCTACACCTACGACCTGTCCAAGCGCACCAACCTGTACGCCTACGGTTCGTACGGCACGGACTACGCGTTCATCGACGGTCTGAAGAGCACCGCCGCCGGCGTGGGCATCCGCCACCAGTTCTAAGCGTGTGTCGGGCCGGCCGCCCCGCGGCGCCGGCCCATCCTGCCGCCCGGGTAGCTACCGCGCCCGGGCGCGCTCCAGCATCTGCACGATTTCCGTCTGGCCGCGCTGACGCGCGTGCTGCAATGGCGTGAGCCCGTCCTTGTCGGGCAGATTCACGTCCGCTCCCCCCTCTATCAGCAGCGCCACGATGGCCTGATGGCGCGGTCCGCCGTCGCTCAGGATGATGGCCTCGAGCAGCCCCGTCCAGCCCAGCCGGTTGACGTGGTCGGGATCCACGCCCGCCTGCAGCAGCCGCTTCACGACCTCGACGTGGCCGCGCTCGCACGCCGGAATCAGCGCCGTGCCGCCATAGCGGTTGGTGCTTTTCAGGTCGGCGCCATGCGACAGCGTCAGCTCCAGTATTTCTCGATAGCCCTGCGCGCCCGCCAGCAGGTATGCGCTGTCCTGCATGTTGTTCTGGGCGTTCACGTTTGCACCGGCGTCGATCAGCGCCGCCGCGGCCTGCACGTGGTTGCCTTGCGTGGCGCGCAGCAGCGGCGTATTGCCCTGCCCGTCCCGCGCCTCGATCGGCGCGCCCTCCGCCAGCAACTGGCGCACGCGCGCCGAATCGCCCTTGCCGGATGCCTCCAGCAATTGGGCGCCGCGCGCGTTCGCGGCGCGATCTTCCGCTGCGGCGCCAAAGCCGATCGCGCNNACGACGCAGACGCGCCAGAATGTGATGTAAGCCATTGGCGGCAGCCTCCTTGGATATGTCTGTTTGGCGCCCCGGTCCCGTGCCGGGCGCGCTGCCATTATCTCCTTGCCCCCGGCCGCGCGCGCGGCCTATGCTCGGTCAGATTCTCGGTGACGTGCAATGCGCAGGAAACACGCGTCCGGCATGATCGGCCTCCCTTACTGATCGCAGCCCCCAAGAACTGCCATGCCCTCCCGTTCCGATTCCGCGCTTTCTCCCCTTGCCCGTCCGTCGCGCCTGATGCGCGCCCTGGCCCTGGCTTTGTTGCCGCTGGCCCTGGCTGCCTGCAATGGCGGCAGCGATGATGACGATGACGACGTCCAGCCGCCCGTCGCTGAAACCCCGGCGCCGCAGCCCACGCCGCAACCGCAACCGCAACCGGAACCTGAACCCGAACCCGAAACGCCACCGCGCAACACGGCCTATCTTCAGAAGAAGGCGGGCGACGTCATCCAGGTCCGCATCGAGGAACTGCATCCGACCCAGGCCGCGATCGGCTACGACCAGATCTATTACAAGCTCGGCCGCTGGCAAGGCGACTTCGACCGCGCCACCTGGGCGGCCGACCCCGTTCTGCAACTGGATTACCTGAACCGCACCGTCGGCAAGAAGTTCGACGACTATTGCGAGGACGTGGGCGGCGCCGAGCGCGCGCAGAAGTTCCAGAGCATCGCCGAGGCCCGGGCCGCGCGCCTGGACCAGCCCGAGACGTTCACCTGCCTGGACGCGCCCGGCACGAATACGGCCAACCTGAAGACGGTGATCGTGGGCTGGGACGGCAACCTGTACCTGACCGACGGCCACCACACGTTCTCGTCCCTGCGCGAGATCTCAGATGGCGGCCCGAAGCTCCCCGTTTGGGTGAAGGTCGACGCCAACTACAGCGACCTCCCGAACGCGGCAGCCTTCTGGCAGCGTCTGGTCGACGAGCGCCGGGCATGGTTGCGGGACGGCCAGAACCAGCCGATCACCGTCGACCAGCTGCCCACGCGCGTCGGACTGTCCCATGCGCAGGAGCCCGGCGGCATGCAGGAAGACCGCTACCGCTCCCTGGTGTATTTCACGCGCGATATCGCCTACAGCAACGGCAACCTGCCTGAATTCGCGGAATTCCTGTGGGGCGACTGGCTGCGCCGCCAGGCCGCGGCCGCGCAGTTGCAGGGCCTGGACCAGTACAAGATGCAGGCGCCGGCCACGCCCGCGGAAATCCTGGCAGTCAGCACGCTGAACAAAGACATCCTGCCCACCGGGGCCAACGACAGCTACGCCGCCGCCGTGCGCGATGCGTCGCTAAAGATGAGCGCGTTGGCTGACACGGCCATCGTGTTCGAAGACCGCGACGCCGCCAGCCTGGGCCGCATCGTCCTGGAGGCCAATGCCGCCAGCGGCTCGGCCACCAAGACGGCGCGCGACACGCTGGAAGAACTGCCGCGCAACGACGTCAAGACGTCCGACGGTACGCCGCGCGGCGCGGGCAAGCTCTGGTTCGCGGTGAACTACCGCACCTGCGGCAAGCCTGCGGCCGGCACCTGCTGGGGCTGGTAAGGTGAAAATGGCCCGCGCAAGCGGGCCTTTTTACATCGGGCAGTCAGCGCGTCAGAGCACTTCCTGCGTATTCTCGGCCTTCGCCAGTTGCTGCATCGCCAGCGCGACCTTCTTGGCGACTTCCAGGCGTTCGGCGGCCGACATGGCGTCGTATTCTTCCTTGGAAATGCCCAGGCTGGCCAGCGCCGCGTAGAACATCTTGTCTTCGATCGACATCCCGGCGTAGTCCATGAATTCCTTTTCGGCCTGCGACGGCGCGGCCTGCGAGGCGCCGGACACGCCGTGGCCCATGGCAGAACGGTTGCGCTCGGTGGCATCGGCAAACGCCGCGCGGAAGCGCTCGCCGGCATTGGCGTTGGCGTTGGCGTTCTTGGCGGCCGACGCGGACTGGCCGGCGGCGGCATTGATACCCAGGATATTCACGCTGCTCATGGATGCTCCAGAGGGATTGGCGGTCAGGGTGCCAACATACTCCCCAGCCGCGCCGACGGAAAACCGGGTCAGCCGCCCGAACCGCCCGTTTCTCTGCGGATTGCGGTCCGACCATTTTTAGCGCCCTTCGAGTATCTTGTGCCTCTCGCAAACCTTCCAGAGACCCTTCTCATGAGCATCGACACCTCCTCGAGCCAGCCCGCTACCGCCACGCCCGCTGCAGACGCCTTCCTGCAGTTCCTGGTCAACCTCGTCAACAACGGCAGCCAGATCGAAAGCATTGGCGTGACGTTGCAGATGGGCGGCATGCTGGTGTCCGGCTCGATCGTCTCGGGCGCCGAGTACTTCGACACCTTCGCGGCCAGCTTCTCGGGCTCGCTGGAATCGCTGGACCCCGACACGCGCCAGACCGTGCATGCCTCGCTGGCCGAACTGGGCGACGTGTTCCGCCTGCCCCAGCCCGTCGATCCGCTGCCCAACTACATTCACCTGGCGGACGCCCTGTTCTTCACCGCCGACGGCACGCCCATCGCCGGCCAGCCGACGTTGTGGCGCGGCCGCACCAGCGCCGTCGACGGGTTCATCCTGGGCCGTTTGCAGTCCGACGCCTCGGCCTGATCCGCATGACGCAAACCGTTACTCCGTCGATGGAGGGCCAGGAGATCGACCGCAAGGCCATGCAGGCCCTCATCGAGACGGCGGCAGGCAAGGCGCTGTCGTTCGTGGACTGCGACTTCCAGGACGCGGACTTTTCGCGCCTGGAACTGCGCGGCTTCCAGTTCAGCGGCTGCGCGATTGCGGGCGCCTCGTTCCAGGGCGCGGATCTGACTGACTCCCAATGGCGACGCTGCCGCGGCGGGTCGGCCAGCTTTGCGTCGGCAGACGCCAGCGAGGCCCTCTTTCAGAACTGCGACCTGAACAACGCCAATTGGCGCCGCGCGCGGTTAGCCAGCGCCAAGTTCCGGTCGTGCAAGCTGACCGGATCGGATTTCGATGGCATTGCATGCCTGGGCTGGTCGCTCGAAGAATGCCTGCTGGTCGGCGCGCTGCTGCGCGGCGTGTCGTTTCGCAAGTGCAATCTGCAGCAACTGGATTTCTCGGACGCGGACCTGTCGGGAAGCGACTTTCGCGAGGCGGTGTTTCACGGCGGCAGCCTGCGCAATGCCACGTTGAAGAACGTCCACTTCGAAGGCGCGGATCTGCGGGAAGCGGACCTTGGCGGGCTGGACCTGACGGCGGCCGCCCGGCTGGCCGGCGCGACGATTTCCAAGACCCAGGCGGCGGCGTTGCTGGCCGAGTTGCGCATCAGCGTGGTTTGACACGGTCCTGACGCAGCGCGTCTTTGCGGACTTGCAGGCCGGCGATGCCGCCAGGGCCTGCGTTGCCGCACATCGATTCAGCCCGGCCGCCGGAAGTACTTGCGCGCCGCCTCGATCTGCCCATGGCACACGCAGCCGCTCATGTGCTCGTTCACCATGCCCACGGCCTGCATGAAGGCATGCATGGTCGTCGGGCCCACGAACGTCCAGCCGCGCCGCTTCAGCGCGCGAGACAGTTCGTTCGACGCCTTGGACGTGGGATTGTTGTCCCAATAATGCCGATCCACCGCCGCCGGGCGATCCTGCGGCGGCGGTTCATGCGCCCAGAGCCAGCCGGCCAGCGAGCCGGTCTCGTCGGCCAGTTCGCGCGCGCGCTGCGCGTTATTGATGGCCGACACGATCTTGGCGCGGTTGCGCACAATGTCGGCGTTGCCCATCAGGCGCTCCACGTCGCGCTCGGTATACCGTGCCACCCGTTCCATGTCGAAATCGTCAAAGGCCTCGCGAAACGCCTCGCGCTTGCGCAGGATCGTGATCCACGCCATGCCGGCCTGAAAACCTTCCAGACAGATCTTCTCGAACAGGCGCCGGTCGTCCACGACGGGCCGGCCCCATTCATGATCGTGATAGTCCGGCATGGACGGCTGCCAGAAGCAACGCGGCTTGCCATGCTCGTCAATGATCAGGCCGGTGTCGGGGACGCCGGCGGCCGGGTCGGCGATGTCCGGGTTGCTGGTGTTCGGACTGCTGACGTCCGGAGTGCCGACTTCCGGGCTGGCCTGATGTCCGTCGGTCTGCGCGGCAGCACTCATGGCTTGCGCGGCACCGGGCAGCTCGTGTCGCCTTCCTCGCACGCCAGATACGCGCGCAATTCCTTGGTCCGGGCCTTCGTGAGCTTGTCCAGGCACATGCTCAACACCATCGGATAGGCGCTGCCGCCCGTCACGCCTGTCGACGAAAACGCGCATTCGGCATCGCGAAAGAACAGCCACGCTTTCTGCGCCGCCTGCAGTTGCGTCAAGGCGTCCTTGCTGTCCTTCAGGCGCTCCGTCGCTTCCTTGTACGCGGCGTTCAACTCGGCGTCGGACTGGCGATACGCCTGATCCGCGCACAGGTTCATGTCGGTCTGGGTGGACGCCTGGTCACACTTGAGCACTTGGGCCTGCGCCCCCGCTGCAAGCAGGAGCGCGGCGGCGGCAAACACGATACGCATGGGAATTCCTCCTTTTGGGGTGGGTTTGGGGTGGTCAACGCATGGGGGAAAGTGTCGCATGGAAGCCGGCGAGGCGCAGCGCGGCTGTCCGTCGCCTAAGATAGCCCCATGAAGATCCAACTGCTTTCCGACTTGCATCTTGAAACCGATCCCACCTTTGTGGCACAACCTTCGCCGGGCGCCGACCTGCTCGTGCTGGCCGGCGATATCGGTTCGTACCGCCAGGGTTCACGGCTGGAACGGGACGACTTCGGCCTGGGCACCTATTCGCCGCGCCACGGCTGGCCGACGCCTGTCCTCTACGTGCCGGGCAATCACGAATACGACAACGTGGATTTCGACGAGACGCACGCGCGCCTGCAAGACCTGTGCCGCGCGCTGGACATCCAGTGGCTGGAACGCGAGACCACCGTCATCGGCGGCGTGCGCTTCATAGGCACGACCCTGTGGACGGACTTCGACGCGCTGGCCGCGCCGGACGACACGCTGGGTGAAGCGTTGAAAAAGCGAGCGAAGGCTTTCCGGGCGGCGGACTTCTATCTGGAAAAAGCCGAGATGCGCCGGCATGGCGCGCCCTTCATGGCTGAACAGATGCGCGAGCAGGGCCTGGCCTGTCAGGCGTGGCTGGACGCCGCCCTGCGTGTGCCTTTCGACGGCACGACGGTGGCGGTCACGCACTTTGCGCCTACGTTGGCTAGCGCCGATCCGCGCTATGGCGTCACGCCCGGCACGGCGGGGTTTTGCAACGCGCTGGATGGATTGCTGCCGCTGGCCGACGTGTGGATTCACGGGCATCTGCATTGCGCGCAGGATTACGTGAAGGAGGGCTGCCGGGTGATCGCGAATCCGCTGGGGTATGCGAAGAAGGGGGAGCAGGCGGATTTCGACCCCGGAAAATTGTGGGAGTTGTGAACATCGTCCCCGGGACCCCGGCGGTGTCGATCAATGACCCTTCGGCGTGGTGAATCGTGCAAAAAAGCCGTATCGAATTTCTGTTCGTTGCACTTTCGCATCCGGCCCCACGTACACATCCACTCGGCTGAACGGTCCGTTTATTTCTACATCGTCCCACTTCTCCCTAACGACGCTGATTCCGGTCCAGTGGTCGGGCTTCTGGCGCCAATCTGCGAAATAACCGTTCGATTCGCCAGGATCAAGAGCGCCCCGTGAAAGGTACAAGTCGGTGTCGTAGATATATCCGATTGGCTCCTTTGCGGCAGCTGAATAATGAATTGCCACGACCGGCCGGCAGAAATACAAGAACAGGACGGTGGCGCACAACGCATAAAAGATTGCCCTGCAGCCCGGCCTCAATGATGATCTGGCTTTCATTCATCGCATCCTATCGCGGCCGTTGGGTTCGTGTGCAGCGGGCTCGCAAGGCTGGCTTGGCTGCGTGAACCGCGCGAGAAAACCATGCCGGGTCTCCGTTCGCTGAATCGTTGCTCCGGGGCCGACGCAGACATCGATCCGGCTGAACGGCTGGCTAATCTCCAAAGCGTCTGCACTGTCGAACGGAAACGAGAGCAGGTAATGCATATCAGCCCGAGGAAACATCGGAGTAGGCACCACTACCGTCTCCCCCGGGGCGAGCCCGCGCTTTATGGTCGAGTAGTCCACCATGAAGAAGAATCCGATCGAATCCGAAGCTTCTTGTGAATAGTGCAGCGCCACAATCGGCCTGCAATGAAACAGGAACAAGATCCACAAAAGCGGGGCCGCCACCAACGCAGTTGCAATTCGCTTGATCAAGCGCCTGCTCATGTCGGACCACTCCCGACGCACTTGTGCAGCCTTTTTGCGTTGTCCCGCCATGTGCCCCACGGAACGGGCACGGCACTAATTTTTTCTAGCAACGTGGCTACGGTCAGCGCGTGAGGTTCAACCTCATCACAAAGCTCTATTCCCAGCATGATTGAAATGTGGTCCGGCCGGTCGTCCGCGCTCGCGGGCCACGGGCCGTTCTCGGGATGATTCTGCTGTGTCAGCTTCGTCCAGCCATCGAACATGGCCTGTGCCAGGCCCGCACCATTTATCAGTTCGGCAGCGCTAAAGCCAAGTGCTACGCCAACATAGCCATAGTGGATGTTCGACCAGATGTCCAAGTAATAGTCGTGGTCGCCGTACTTCTGCCAACCCTTATTCAGATTTTGGCCGAGCATGCGCTTCAAGATCGGCTTGTGGTCCCAGGGTCGGTCCGGACCGACCCTCTCCGCCCACATGCCGTATGCAGCCGCCTTTCGTCCTGCTGCTGCGCCGTCAAAGTCTGGCGGCTCGCCCAGCCGTAAGTACCACGGCCGCCTCTGCCATTCGGCACGGGGCGCTTGGGGATTCGCACTGTTCGCGCGGAGAATCTTCCTTCCTTCAATGGAAAAAGGGTTGGTCTTCATTTCCTGAACAATGAATTCAGCCAGCGGGACCGCTGTGTCCGCGTGTCTGCAGGTGACATTCCCCAAGCCATTCGGAAGAAACTTAGCAGGCGAGGTGCCACCCTCCGAACGGCCAATTTCCGAGGGACTTGGATTGCTGAACGCACGAACAATCCCTCCCGGCCCAGGATCCACCCGCGCGAACCCTTGACTCGCGATCAGCGCAGCGCCGCAGGCGGTCTTCATTCCCTCTATGGCGACCAGGCTGTCACCGACGGCGAAGCTGGGCACGCCCTCGATGATGGGAAATACCCCTTTGCATTTAGGGCAGTCAACCTTGTGGCCCAGGCCTGCCGCCGCGCGGCCGTCGATGTCGTAGGACGAAAACCCCTCCAACACCGTTCCGCCATGGGTTGTCTTGTCACCAACACGAATGATCGGGCGCGCTGTCATCATTGCTCCAGGCAATTACTGATGCGCGAAAGTCTGAGCGTCGTAGAAATCGACTTGAATCAGATAAACGCGAAAATTGCCTGACTCACTTTTCTCCCGTGATGCGACGCACGACCTGCCCCCCCGCTTGAAACAGGCGTGCCAGCGGCTGCATTACAGAACTTGCCCCTCGGAAATGAAAAAAGCCCACCGCTTTCGCAAGTGAGCTTTTCGGTTGTAGACCTCGAAGGAGATCAACCGCTTTCCATCAGGGCATGAACGGCTTCCCGTCCTGCCCTGCGCGCATCAAGGCGCCGGATTCGGATGACGCACGTGGATCTGGTTGATCGCATCCAGCACCTCAGCCGACAACGTCACATCAACACTGTCGATGTTTTCCTTCAACTGCGCCAGCGACGTCGCGCCGATCAGGTTGCTGGTGACGAACGGGCGTTGATTCACCCAAGCCAGCGCAAGATGCGTCGGCGAGATGCCATGCTTGCGCGCCAGTTCCACATATTCGCGCGTGGCGGCTTCGGCCTGGGGGTTGCTGTAGCGGGTGAAGCGCGTGTACACCGTCAGTCGGGCGCCGGCTGGCTTGGCGCCGTCCAGGTACTTGCCGCACAGCATGCCCATCGCCAGCGGCGAATACGCCAGCAAGCCCACGCCTTCGTGATGCGTGAATTCCGACAGGCCGATCTCGTACACGCGGTTCAACAGGCTATAGGCGTTCTGGATCGACGCGATGCGCGGCAGGTCGGCGTTCTGCGCGTGGCGCAGGAATTGGCTGACGCCCCACGGGGTTTCGTTCGATACGCCCACGTGGCGCACCTTGCCGGCGCGCACGAAGTCCTGCAGCACCGACAGGGTTTCTTCGATCGGCACGGTGTGCTCGTCTTCGACCCACGGGTAATTGAGCTGGCCGAACGTCGCGGTGGTGCGGTCGGGCCAATGCAGCTGATACAGGTCCAGGTAATCCGTCTGCAGGCGCTTCAGGCTGGCGTCCAGGGCCGCGGTCAGATTCTTGCGGTCCAGGAAGGTCTTGCCGTCGCGGATGTGGCCGGGGCGCTTGGCATCGCGCACGGGGCCGGCCACCTTGCTGGCCAGCACGATGTCCTGGCGGCGGCCGGTCTTTGCCAGCCACGTGCCGATGTAGGTTTCGGTCAGCCCCTGGGTTTCGGGCTTGGGCGGCACGGGATACATCTCGGCCACGTCGACCAGGTTGACGCCGCGCTCCAGCGCGTAGTCCAGCTGCTGATGCGCGTCGGCTTCGGTGTTCTGCTCGCCCCAGGTCATGGTGCCCAGCCCGATCAGGCTGACATCCAGGTCGGTACGGCCGAGTTTGCGGTATTTCAAGTTCTGCTCCGTGCGGGTCTTGGGGTTAAGAAGCGACACCTTACTCCAAGATGTTGGCGTTTCGCTGACAGGATCAGCCTGGGGCCGGCCGATCCTGCGGGCGCGCCCGCCCTTAGAACGTTCCCCGCAACGTCAGCATCGCATTGCGCGGCGTGCCGTAAACGTTGTTGCCGTTCAACGTGCCCACCTGCTGGTAGTAGACGCGGTCGGTCAGGTTGTTGACGTTGAGCGTCATGTTCCACTGCGGTGTGAGCTGGTAGCGCACCATGGCGTTCAGGATGGCGTAGCCGCCCTGGTTGAAATCGAACGGCGCGAAGGCACCGCTCGCATCGCGCGCCGTGCCGGACACGTAGCTTGCGCTTTGGATGAGCATGCTGCCCCCCACCGTCCACTTGGTCCAGTCGCCTGGCAGTCGATACGCGGTCGCCAGTTTGAACAGGTGCTTGGGCGTCACGCTGCTGTAGACGCTGTCAGTGCTCTTGTCCTTGGTGGTGTTGAACGTATAGCCGGCGGTCATCTGCCAGCCCGTGGCGAGCTCCCCGCTGAATTCGACATCGACACCCCGGCTCACCACCTTGCCCTGCGCCGTGTAGCAGCAGGCCCCGTCATAAGCGCTGCTGCTGCTGTCGTAACGAGGATCGAGGACCGCGGTGCCCGTACGTTCGACGTTGAACAGGCTTAGCGTGGCGTTGGCGGCGCCGTCCAACAGCTCGCCCTTGATGCCGGCCTCGAAGCTCTTGCCCTTGATGGGGGGCAGCGAGCTGCCCGGCGGCGGGCCTTGCATGACCAGCGGCTGGGGCTTGTAGATGGCCGAATAGCTGCCGTAGACCGACCACTGGTTGTTCAGGTCGTAGATCAGGCCGCCGTATGGGGTGATCTCGGTGGATTCCTTGAACTGGGCATCCTGGAACACCTGCCAGTCGGCCGCGCCGCGCTTGGTGCGGATGAGCTGCGAGAACTCGTAGCGGCTGACGCGGGCGCCGGCCACGACGCTCAGGCGGTCGGTGGGATGCAGGCGCAGCAGGGCGTACCCGCCGACCTGTTCCTGGCCCCACGGGCCGTAATGCGCGCTGTAGTTGTAGTCCGCGTCCGTCCTGCCGGGATTCCACGCGCCCGGGTTGAACGGATCGACGGGATCCTTGTAATTGATCGCGAGGTTTGAGTTGACCCAGTCGCTGCGCACGCGCTGCCAGTCCGCGCCCACCACGAATTCGTGCGTCTGGCCCAGCAAATCGAAGGCGCCGCTGAGGTTGGCGTCCACCATGTCCTGCTTGTTTTCGGAGTTCGCGCGGCCGGCGCCCCACGTCAGTCCCTTGTACGTGATGGGGTCCACGGAACCGGACGTGTAATTCCAGATGCGATCGGTCTTCTGGTCGGTATGCGTCGCGTTGAGCTTGGCGATCCAGCCATTGCGGAACCGATGCTCCAGCTGCCCAAACACTTCCCAGCGATCGGTGTCGTCGTACGCCCAGGGTTGCGAGAGGTTCGCGCTGCGCGACAGGCCCAGATCGGCGCCGTTGCTGTAGCGCGGCAGTGTAGGCGGCGCACCGTCATTGTTGATCTGGCTGTAGTTGCCGCCCACGGTCAGCAGCGTATCGGGACCGAGGTCGGCTTCCAGCACGCCATACAACGCGGGCCGCTCGGTGCTGCGGTGATCGATGTAGGAGCCGCTCTTCTGATAGCTGAACACGCCGCGGGCGCGCACTTTGCCGTTTTCGGTAAGCCGGCCGCTGGCGTCGATCTCGCTGCGGTAATCGTCCCAACTCCCGGCGCCCAGCGTCACCTTGAGCTGATCCTGCGCCAGCGGCTTCTTGCGCACCAGATTGATGATGCCGCCGGGATCGCCCACGCCGCCCAACAGGCCCGAGGCGCCGCGCATCACTTCCACGCGGTCGTAGAAGGCCATCTGCTGCTGCGGATCGTAGTTATAAGAACCCAGCGCCAGCGGCGCGCCGCCGTCGAGCTGCATGCTGGTGATGGCGAAACCACGCGAAAAGAAGTCCACGCCGTTGTACGTGATGCCGGGAACGGCGAGCAAGGCCTGGCGCACATCGGTGATGTTCTGGTCTTCCATCTGCTGCCGGGTCACGACCGAGACGGATTGCGGAATCTCGCGAAAACTCTGCTCGGTCTTGGACGCGATGCTGGTGATGCGCGTTGTATAGGATCCGGTGTTCTCCGTCATGCTGCGGCGTTCAGCCATGCCGATGACGGTGACGGCGTCCAGCACATCGGCGGCGCCTGCCGTCAGCAGGTAGCGATCGCCCTCACGCCGATACTGCAAGCCGCTGCCCTTGAGCAGCGCAGCCAGCGCCTGGTCGGCGGTGAAGCTGCCGCGCAGCGCCGGCGCGGCCTTGCCGGCCACGATGTCCGGTGCGAACAGGATCTGCAGCCGCGTTTGCTCGGCCAACTGGAGCAGTGCTTCGGACAGGGGTAGCGGAGCGATGTCGACCTGCACCGTGGCGGACTGGGCGTAAACGGACGAAGCACCGAGGCCGCTGGCCAGCGCAAGCGCCACCGACAGCGCCAGGCTGCCCATGGTCAGTCTGGCCGGCAAGGGACGCCTGCGCGGCGCACGAAAGGTGATACGGGAATGTGGATTCAAGACGGGACTCGTTCGATGATTGCAGCGGGCGCTTTGCGCCCGATCCCTTGGCCAAGGATCGTGACGGGCCGGCCGGGTGCAAATCGGCGGCCTGCCATGTACTACGAATCAGCGAGCAAAAGTCCTGAATGTTTTCCGCCGCACAGTTGTTTCTGTTTGAAACAGCGATGTATCAGGCCGGCTCCGGCTTGAGATCCAGCAGAATTCCGCCAGCCGGCAGGCGGTGCAACACGACCGGCAGCACGCCCGGCAGGCCCTCCACGATGCCTTCGGGATCATCAAGCCTGAACGAGGCGGTTAGGCGGAGCCTGCTGACGCGATCGTTGGCCAGCCGCAAGGGGTGCTGCAGATAGCGGTTGAGCTCTTCGACCACGGCCGCTAAGGGCGCATTGCGAAATACCAGCCGGCCGTTGGTCCACGCCAGTTCGGCAGCAAGGTTGACGGCTTGCGGGCCGGGCTGGCGGCCATCGCCGTCAACGAGCGTGCCCTGCCCCGCGCTCAACAGGTTGCGGCTGCGATGCCACCAGGGTCCGCTGCGGACCTCCACCACGCCCTGTTGCACCGCCACGCGCACTTCCTGCGCGCCCCGCCGGACGTTGAATCGCGTGCCGGTGACCTGAACGGTTGCGGGACCGGCTTCCACGTAGAAGGGCCGAGCGGCATCGGGCCTGACGTCGAACAGCACCTCGCCGCGCGTGAGCGTCACGACCCGTCTGTCCTCGAAGAAGGCCACGGCGGCCTGGGTGTCCGTGTTCAGTTCAAGCACGCTTCCCTCGGCCAAGGACACGCTGCGCCGTTCGCCCTTGCGCGTGGACAAGTTGGCGGCGTATTCCGGCCGGCCGGGTCCGCCGCCGAAAGTGAGAGCGGCGGCGCCCGCAGCGCCCGCGCAAAGCAGCACGGCGCCGGCGCGCATCGCCCTGCGACGTCCGAGGTTTGGACGTTCGGGCAGTTCTCCCCCATACAGCCGGCGAATCGCGTCGTCAGGCAACGCCAGGACTGCGCGGCTCACCATCTGCTGCGCCTGAAACTCGGCCTCGTGTTCAGGCCGGGCGCGCCGCCACGCCAGCAGCTCGGCATGCTCGGCAGCGCTCAAGTCGCCAGCGTGCAGGCGCGCAGACCAGCGGATCGCCTCCGCGGCGACGGGACTATCGCCAATCATGGGGATTCAAGGCGGCCCGCACATGCTGGCACGCCTGCATCACGTAACGTTCGATGCTGTTGACCGACAACGCCAGCGTCACCGCGATCTCTCGGTGCGTCCAGCCTTCGATCCGGTTCAGCACATAGGCGCGACGGCAATTGAGCGGCAGCTGCACCAGCGCGGCTTCGACCGCCGCCATCAGTTGCCTCGCCCGGACGGTCGCTTCGGGGCTGGGCACGCAGGGCTGGTCCTGTTCGGGCAGATCCTGCCACGCGATGTGCGGATTGCGCGTATCCCGCCGCCACGCGTCGATACGGCGATGCGCCGCCGCGCGGAACAGGAAGCGCCGGGCGTGTTCGACGGTCGTGACGTCGCTGCGCGAGAGCAATTGCTCGATGGCGTCGTGCGCCGCGTCCTCGGCATCGCTGCGATTGCCGAAGCGATGCGCGAACGCCTGCATGAACTCGCCATACAACGCGAGCCAGCCAGAAAGCTGGGAATGAGGCTGAGACATGTCGGACGCGGGATTGAGAGCAATCGGCAATTATTGCAAATCATTATCATTTCTTCAAACCTGATACGCGCACGGGCGTCACAGGCGCATCACCCACCATGCGGCTGACTATTGTCGCCGCGGGGCAATCGGCATACTCTGGACCGCCCCATTCGCGCCAGGAAAAGACATGCTCAGGGAAGTTGACGAGGTCATCCTCTTTTTCGTCGTGCTCATCATTTTCCTGGGCGTCATCGAGGTCGGCTATCGCCTTGGCCGGCGCCTGCGCAAGCCGGCCGACGAGGCCGCCAAGACGCACATCACCGCACTGCAGACCGCGCTGCTCGGCCTGCTGGCCCTGTTGCTGGGGTTTACGTTCGCCATGTCGGTCACGCGGTTCGAGACGCGCAAGAACCTGGTGCTGGAAGAGGCCAACGCCATTGGCAACGCCTATTGGCGGTCGCAGCTCATTCCTGCCGAGCACCGGCCGGTGGTGGCAAAGATGCTGCACGAATACACCTCGGCGTCACTGGACTATCACCTGGCGGACCGGGATTCGCCTCGCTTTAACGCCGCCAACGCCACCGCGCGCCGTATCGAACGCCAGATCCGGAAGGCGGTCGCGGAGCGGGCGGAGAATCCGCCGTCCATCTCGACCATCATGTTCATCCAGGCCATCAACGAGATGGCGCAGGTCAACGAAAAGCGCCGCGTTGCGCTCGAGAACCACGTGCCCGAGCCGGTGTATTACCTGCTCTTCATCGTGGCCGGCGGATCGATGGGCTACATCGCTTACGGCACCGGTCTGTATGGTCGGCGCCGGCCGATCTCCACCGGCATGTTCGCCGCCCTGATCGCCTTGGTGCTGACCTTCATTCTGGATATCGACCAACCGAGCGGGGGCCTGATCGAAGTCGGTCAGGAGAGCATGGAACGCATGCAGGCCACGCTTGCCCAGGAAATGCAGCAATAGCGCGGCCGGCATTCAGGCAAAAATTTCAGGCAAGCAATTCAAGCACCTCGTCGCCCCGGTCGTCGAACGTGCCCGTCGACGTCCAGCCCAGGTGCCGGTAAAAGCCATATGAACGGACGGCGGGGTCGCTGGCGCATCCCAGGATCAGCCGCTGAAAGCCCAGCGCCTTCAGGTCGCGCACGACCAGATTCAAGAGCGTCTTGCCCGCGCCATGCCCCTCGAAGTCAGGCAGCAGCGCCAGCACCACGATTTCACCTGTCTGCGTGTCGCCAAAACAGTACCCGGCGACCTTGCCGTCGACCGTTGCCACGTAGCCGGGCAGCGAGCCGTCCTGGACCGCCGCGGTCCATGATTCGAGCGTGACGCCGACCGCGGCGAGGTCCGCTGCGGAAAACGCGTTCTCGCGGGTCTTGCCGCGGATGTCGATACAGGCCGCAACGTCTTCGCCGCGTGCGGGACGGTAGATGAGTTCCATGTTTCCTCAGTCAAAAAAACGCCGCAGGAACGGGGCGGTCACGCCCGCGTTGCCGCGGCTGACGGCTTCCGGGGTGCCGGCCGCGACGATAGCGCCGCCCTCTTCGCCGGCGCCGGGACCGACGTCCAGCATCCAGTCGCTGCCCGCGACGACGCGCAGGTCGTGTTCGACCACGACGACGGTATTGCCGGCATCAACGAGGCCATGCAACTGCGTCATCAACTTGTCCACATCCGCAGCGTGCAGGCCCGTGGTGGGCTCGTCCAGCACGTACAACGTGTTGCCGCGCTGGCTGCGCTGCAGTTCGGTGGCCAGTTTGATGCGCTGGGCTTCGCCGCCAGACAGTTCGGTGGCGGGCTGGCCCAGGCGCAGATAGCCCAGGCCGATCTCGGCCAGCAGCGTCAAGGGGCGCGCCACCACCGCCTCGTCCTTGAAGAAATCGCGCGCTTCGTCCACCGTCATGTCCAGCACCTGGGCGATGTTGCGGCCATTCCACTCGACTTCGAGCGTCTTGGCGTTGTAGCGGCTGCCGTGGCACGTGGGGCACGGCGCGTACACGCTGGGCATGAACAGCAGTTCGACGTGGACGAAGCCTTCGCCCTCGCAGGTCTCGCAGCGCCCCTGCGCGACGTTGAAGGAGAAGCGACCCGCGCTGTAGCGTCGGGCGCGCGCGGCCTTGGTGTCGGCGAACAGCTTGCGCACGTGATCGAACAGCCCGGTGTACGTGGCCAGATTGGATCGCGGCGTGCGGCCAATGGGCTTCTGGTCCACGTTGACCAGCCGCTTGATGGCCTGCCCGCCTGCATGCAGCCGGCCCGTGGTGCGCGGCAGGTTGCCGGGCTGCGGCAGGTCGCTGTCGGGCTCCTCGGCCGGCAGTTCCTGGCCCAGATGCTCGCCCACCAGTTCGACCAGCGCCTGGCTGACCAGGCTGGATTTCCCCGAGCCGGACACGCCCGTGACCGCCGTGAACGCGCCCAGCGGAAAGCGCGCGTCCACCCCATGCAGGTTGTTGCGATGAATGCCGCGCAGCTCCAGCCACCCGGCCGGTTCGCGCGGGGTGCGTCGACTGGCGGCGCGCGTGTCGAAGAGGTACCTGGCGGTGATCGATTCCTTCACCTTGCGCAAGCCGTCGGGCGGACCGCTGTACAGCACCTGCCCGCCGTGCTGGCCCGCGCCCGGTCCCACATCGACCAGCCAGTCGGCGCGGCGCAGCGTGTCCAGGTCGTGCTCCACGACAAACAGCGTGTTGCCGCCCGCTTTCAGCTCATCCAGCGCGCGGTGCAGCGCCTGGCCGTCCGCGGGGTGCAGGCCGGCCGACGGTTCGTCCAGCACATACACCACGCCGAACAGGTTGGAGCGGATCTGTGTGGCCAGCCGCAGGCGCTGCAACTCGCCGGGCGACAGCGTGGGCGTGGACCGGTCCATCGCCAGATAGCCCAGACCCAGCGCCTGCAGCGTGCCGATGCGCTCGACCAGATCATGTGCAATGCGCTGCGCGGCGATGCGCTTCTCGGGCGACAGGTCCGGCGTGCGGCGCACGTCGCTGCTGCCGGCATGCGACAGCCCGCCAGCCGCGACGCGCTTGGCGTTGGCACGCACGCCCGCGGCCTTGCTGCGCGTCGATCCAGACTGCGCCGCGTGTTCGTCGAACCGGCCTTCGGCGGCGGGCGCCAGGACCTCTGCGATGCGGGCAAGCGGCAGTTGCGACAGGCTGCCAATGTCCAGGCCCGCGAACGTCACGGACAGCGCTTCCCGCTTCAGGCGCCGGCCGCCGCATTCCGGGCACGGCGCGCCGGTCATGAAGCGCGCCACGCGCTTTTTCATCATGGCGCTCTGCGTGGTGGCGAACGTGTGCATGACGTACCGGCGCGCGCCGGTGTAGGTGCCCATGTAGCTGGGCTCGGTCTTGCGGCGCAACGCCGCGCGCGTCTCGGCAGGCGTGAAGCCGGCGTAGACCGGCACCGTGGGCTGTTCGTCCGTGTAGAGAATCCAGTCGCGGTCCTTCTTGGGCAGGTCGCGCCACGGCTTGTCCACGTCGTAGCCCAGCGTCACCAGGATGTCGCGCAGGTTCTGGCCATGCCAGGCCGGCGGCCACGATGCGATCGCGCGCTCGCGGATGGACAGCGACGGGTCCGGCACCATGGATGCCTCGGTCACGTCGTACACGTAGCCCAGGCCGTGGCAATGCGGGCAGGCGCCCTGCGGCGTGTTGGGCGAGAAGTCTTCGGCGTACAGCATGGGCTGGCGGGCCGGATAGGTGCCGGCGCGCGAATACAGCATCCGCAGCATGCTCGACAACGTGGTGACGCTGCCGACCGTGGAGCGCACGTTCGGCGTGCCGCGCTGCTGCTGCAACGCCACGGCGGGCGGCAGACCATCGATGGCGTCGACGTCGGGCACACCCACCTGATCGATCAGGCGCCGGGCGTACGGCGACAGCGATTCCAGGTAGCGGCGCTGCGCTTCGGCGTACAGCGTGCCGAATGCAAGTGACGATTTGCCCGATCCGGACACGCCGGCGAACACCACCAGCGCATCGCGCGGGATGCTGACGTCCACGTTCTTCAGGTTGTGTTCCCGCGCGCCTCGCACGCGGATGCAGGCATCGGGGCCCGGCTTCGAAGGATTCTTGCGCTGGCTCATGGCTGAAATAGTAATGGACCGGACGGCGGATGCCTTCGCGGGCGTGGCCAACCGGGTGAGCGGCGCCTCATCCCATCGCAGGAGACCGCGCGCACTGATGCATCCATACCGTTGCAACGGGCGCCATCCCGACGCACGCGCGGCGCCGCGCATTGCCGTTGACGGCGCCATGGCGCTGCTTTAATTTCGCTACACGCGAAACGGCAGGGGCGGCGCAATGCGCCGCCTTTGTCGTGCTGCCGGCAGCATCGGCGCGACCGCGCTGCTTCCGACTGCCGGGCAGGCTGCATCCCTTGCGGCAGGACTTGATGACCACATTGCTGAGGGCAAGACATGGTGATCTCGATTTCCGTCCTGGTCGTGGGCGCGGGCCCGGCCGGCCTGTTGACCGCCGCCGAATTGCAGCGCCGCGGCGTTGACTGCCTGCTGATCGATGCGCACGAACGCCCGTTGGATTGGGACCGCGCGACCGTCGTGCATCCGCGCTCACTTGAAATCCTGGATGCGCTGGGCATCATCGAACCCCTGCTGGCTGCGGGCGTGAAGCAGCGGCGCGCCCGCATTCACGCGGGCGGCAGCGAACTGGGCATCATCGACCTGGAACTGGCCGGCAGCCGCTATCCCTTCAACATCGGCATCTCGGAAGAAGTCACGGAGACGGTGCTGGCCGACCATCTGGCGCGGCTGGGCGGCAAGGTCACGCGCGCCACGAAGCTGGTGGGATTGCAGGAACAGGACGACGGCGTGTTGGCCACCGTGGAGCGCGGCGGCAAGCTGTCGCAGGTGCTGGCGCAGTGGGTCGTCGGCTGCGACGGGCATCACAGCACCGTGCGGATGCTGACCGGTATCGAGCAGGACGGCCACGACATCAATCAGCCGTGGGCCGTGTTCGACGCCACCATCCCCGACTGGCCGGAGGCGTTCGAGGCGAATTACGCCTACCTGGATCAGATTCCGGTGATTCTGACCGCACTGCCCGGCGAGCGTTGGCGCGTCTACCTTCGCCCCAGCTCCGCGGAGTCGGACCTGGTCGAGGACGCGCTGTCCACGCTTCGGCGTTACCTGCCCGACGCCGGCTTTTACAACGTCTCGCACCCGGCGCGCTTCGAATGTCACACCAAGGTGGCGCGCGCGTTCCGGTCCGGCCGCGTGCTGCTGGCGGGCGACGCCGCGCACACGTGCAGCCCGGCGCAGGGACATGGCATGAACACCGGCCTGCAGGATGCCTACAACCTGGGCTGGAAGCTGGCGCTGGTCTGCCAGGGGCATTGTTCGCCCGCGCTGCTGGACAGCTATCACGCCGAGCGCCGGCCCGTGGCAGACATGGTGATGGCGTCGGGCGATGCGGCCGAAAACGCGCAAATGGCCCACGGCAACGCGGAGCGGCGCGCGCGCGATCTGGCGATCCGCGCGGCCTTCGGCAACGCCGAGGCGCGTCACCGCGAGGCCGTGTCGGAAGCCGAGCTCGATATCGACTATGCCGGGTCGCCCATCGTGATGGGTGACCGGCACGATGCCATCTGGCCGGGCCAGCGGCTGCCGGACCATATCGACGTGCGGTTTTCCACCGGCGGCCGAGGCAAGCTGCACGAGTACGCCAAGCGGCGCGGCCACACCGTCCTGTTGATTGGCGGCCCCGGCACGGCGCAGCAGCCGCTGTCGGACCTGCGCCGCCAGCTGATGGCGCTGGCTGACGGCTACATCATCGAGGTGGTGGTGGCTCTGACCGCCAGCGATGGCGTCACCGACGTGGACGCCTACCTGGAGCCCGCCACGGCGGCCCGGATGGGCGTGGGCGACATGATGCTGCTGGCGGTGCGGGCGGACGGCCACGTCGGCCTGCGGGCGGAGCAGCGGCACGCCGAGACGCTGTCGGCGTACATTGAACGGCTGCGCCAATCCGCGCAGACGCCATGACCTAGGGAAATCCCCAAGTAAATCTGTGTCGATCCGGGTGCCGGCGGTTCGTCGTAGTCATGCACCCACCCTCAATTCAAGGCGGACTACACCATGACTACCGGAACCGTACGACACCTGCGCGTCCTGCGCGCCTCCCCCGACCGCGTCTATCGCGCCTTTCTCGAACCCGATGCCGTCGCCAAGTGGCTTCCGCCGTATGGCTACACCTGCTCGGTCCAGGAACTGGACGCGCGCGTGGGCGGCAAGCACCGAATGGCGTTCCGCAACTTCGCCACCGGCCACCTGGAGCCGTTCGGCGGCGAATACCTGGAGCTGGTGGAAGGCGAGAAGATCCGCTACACGGACCGCTTCAACGATCCCGCCCTCCCGGGCGAGATGACGACGACCATCAACCTGCGGCAGGTCTCGTGCGGCACGGAACTGACCATCGTGCAGGAGGGCATTCCCGAGGTCATCCCGACCGAGATGTGCTACCTGGGCTGGCAGGAATCGCTGCTGCAACTGGCCCGGCTGGTGGAAACCGATACGCCCGACGGCCCGGTGCGCGACTGAGGCCGCCGGCGCGAACGGCATCGACTCCGATACGTTTGTTCATCTTTTGACACCATCGGGTCGCGCGCAATGGCCCGACTCCCTACAAAATGTGGCGCGCCCCAGCGGCGCTGCGCGGGCCGTAACATGCTGGCCCGCGCGCATCCCACAAGAAGGAAGAATCGTGTCAAAAGTGTTTGCCCTGCTGCTCTGCGCCGCCCTGCCCGCCGCGGCATTGGCCGCCCCCGATACCGAGCCCCTGAAGCTGAACGCGGACAACAAGCTGTATTGCAACGCCCAGACCGATTGGTGCGTGGGCATCAAGACGGACGGCGCGTTCAACGAGAACGGTCCCTTTGCGACCAGCAGGACGCTGCGCGCCGACTACCGGTTCTGGGACTCGCCCGACATTCCCGACTTCAAGGACTTCAAGGTCTGGCCGGAACTGATCCGGTTGAGCGAAGAGCGGGCGCTGGTCGGCGTGATCGGCCCGTCGGAGCCCGACTTCAAGGCGTCGACGCCGTTCTCGGGCGGCGGATTCGAGCGCCGGGATCTGTATCTGTACGACGTCAGTCTGGGCGAGCAGGCCGGCGCCAGCCTGGTGCTCGTCATGCCGTACACGGCCGATGCCTCCATCCGGGCGTGCTTCAACGAGGCGGACCACGAAAAGCGCGCCGGGCAGTGCAGCGATGTCTATCAGTTCACGGCATCGTTGAAGGCCCTGCCGGGCAAGGAACTGCCGGATCTGCAGGTGAAGACGCAGGCCACCCGCTCGCCGGCCGGCGCCAGCCGTCTCGCGGATTCAAGCGCGCGGCCCGCGCTGACCAAGGCGCAGCTCGCGCCGCAGGCGGACAAGCAGTGCAGCTACACCGTCACCTACACATGGAATGCCGGCGACGCGACGTACCAGCCGGCCACGCCGCTGCCGGATTGCGCCGAGTTCCTGTCGGCGGATCCGGCTGCGAAGAAGTAGGCGGCGGCTTGACGTTGGCCGGTGTGGGACACCGGCCTTCACGCTTATTCCGCGTATCCCGGATTGCGCCGGTCCAACCGGCGCAGCAGGCCCGGCCACGCCAGCTGGGCCTTGTGGGCGCGGTCAGCCGGCGACTCCACCGCCGCGCGGGCCAGGATGTCCGCGGGGATGTGGGTCAGTTCGCCGCCCGCCTGGGCGCGCACCTGCACCATGCAGGCCGCTTCCATCCGGTGCATGGCCTGGAAGGCCTCGGCCATGCTCTGACCCACGGTCAAGAGGCCGTGGTTGCGCAGGATGAGGTAGTTGTTCGCGCCCAGGTCGCGCACCAGGCGCGGCTGCTCGTCGGGATTGAGCGCCAGGCCTTCGTAGTCGTGGTAGCTGAGCGAGCGCAGCACGATGAACGCAAACTGCGACAGCGGCAAGAGGCCTGCCTTCTGCGCCGACACCGCCACGCCGTTGATCGAATGCGTATGCAGCACGCACATCGCATCCTTGCGAGCTGCGTGGATACAGCTATGGATGGTGAAGCCGGCGGGATTGATGTCGTATTCCGAGTCCATCACCTTGTTGCCGTGCAGGTCGATCTTGACCAGGCTGGACGCGGTGATCTCGTCGAACATCATCCCGTAGGGGTTGATGAGGAAATGCTCCGTGCCCGGCACCTTGGCGGTGATGTGCGTGAAGATCAGATCGTCCCACCCGAACAGCGCCACCAGCCGGTACAACGCCGCCAGGTCCTTGCGGACCTGCCATTCCGTTTCGCCGACCTGTTCGCGCACACTGGCGCCCTGCTTGCCTGCCGTATCCATCCTGTCTCCGTATTGTTGGTGTCGGCCCCGAGCCGTTGCGCCGGGATCCGTCATGCACTGTATTCCTTTTCGCGCCCGGCGCGCACGGCGGCACCGCGGCGGCGTCCGTCTGGTGAAACAGCCCAAGACCCATTAACCTGTGAGCCACGTCCGAGGAGACTCCGAGAATGCTGCCTGCACTTTACGGTCATCCCTTTTCGTCGTACACGCAGAAGACACTGATCGCGCTGTACGAAAACGCCACGCCGTTCGAGTTCCGCAGCATCGGGCCTGACACGCCCCAGCATGCCGCCGATTGGATGCAACGCTGGCCGCTGCGCAAGTTTCCCCTGCTGGTCGACGGCGAACGCAACGTCGCTGAATCAAGCATCATCATCGAATACCTGCAACTGGCCCACCCCGGCCCCGTCCGGCTGATTCCCGCCGACTCGATGGCCGCGCTGGACGTGCGCTTTCTGGACCGCTATTTTGACCTGCACGTCATGTACTGGATGCAGCACGCGGTGAACGGTGCGCTGACCGGCGACCCGGCCAAACGTGACGAAGCGCGGACGCTGGCCGCGCAGAAGCTGGAAACGGCGTACGCCTGGATCGACGCGCAGCTTGCCACGCGCACGTGGGCGGCGGGCAGCGACTTCACGCTGGCCGACTGCGCCGCTGCGCCCGCCTTGTTCTACGCCGACTGGGCCCATCCGATTGCCGACGCCTATCCGCATCTGCGGGCCTATCGCGCGCGGCTGCTGGCGCGTCCGTCGTTCGCGCGGGCGGTCGACGAGGCCCGGCCCTACCGCACGCTCTTTCCGCTGGGCGCGCCCGACCGCGACTGACAGACCCTTCCTTGTCGGCTCCCACAAACAACGACAGCCGCGACCCCCGCGCGGCAACGTGCGAGAATCCCCGCCATTCCCTCCCGGATGAGGACGCCCACCGTGCAGCAGACCTTGCCCCGCCACCTGCCTACCTTCCTGCGCTCGCACCTGGAGTCCCTATCCGGCGTCGGCCTCATGCTCGGCACGCTGTTCTTTGCCGCGGCGCTGACGCCCACTCTCATCCCCCGCACCCACGTCACGCAGGGCGTCCTTGCCGGCACCTGCCTTGCCGCGGGATATGGCCTGGGCGTGCTGTGGCATTGGCTGTGGGCCTACATGGAACTGCCCGAGCCCCGGGGCCGGACGGCGCGCATCATCAATGCCGTCATCGGCCTGCTGTGTGTGTCGGTGGCGATCGTTTTCCTGGGCCGCGCGGCCGAATGGCAGAACACCATCCGCGCGCTGATGCAGATGGAACCCGTGACCAGCGCACATCCCATCAAGGTCAGCCTGATCGCCCTCGCAACATTTGCCGTGCTGCTGGCGCTGGCGCGGCTGTTCAAGCTGATCGCCCGCTATCTGACCCGGCAGGTGCGGCGTGTCGTACCGCGGCGCGTGGCCAACGTCACGGGCGCGGCCATCGCCCTCCTGATCTTCTGGCTGCTGGCGACCGATGTGTTCTTTCGCGGCGCGCTGCACGTGCTGGACGCCTCGTTCAAAGAATTCGACGCGCTGCTGGAACCCGAACGCCCGCAGCCGACCGCCGATAACAAGACGGGCGGTCCGGCGTCGCTGATCCGCTGGAATGAACTGGGCCGTGCGGGCCGCGAATACATCGCGTCGGGCCCGACAGCCAGCGAGATCACCACACAGTCGGGACGCGAGGCGCTGGAACCCATTCGCGTCTATGTCGGCCTGCGCGGCGCGGCCACCCCGCAGGCCCGCGCGCAGCTTGCGCTGGACGAGATGAAGCGCGTCGGCGCCTTCGACCGCTCGGTGCTGGTCGTCATCACGCCGACCGGCACGGGGTGGGTCGACCCCGCCGCCGCCGACTCGCTGGAATACCTGCTCAATGGCGACGTGGCCAGCGTGGCAATGCAGTATTCGTACCTGTCCAGCCCGCTGTCGCTGCTGGCGCAGCCCGAATACGGCGCCGAGGCCGCGCGCGCGCTCTTTCAGGCGGTGTATGGCCACTGGACCACGCTGCCCAAGGACCGGCGGCCCCGGCTGTATCTGCATGGCCTGAGCCTGGGCGCCATGAACTCCGCCGGTTCGGCCGAACTGTTCGAGATGATCGGCGACCCGATCCAGGGCGCGCTCTGGAGCGGCCCCCCGTTTGAAAGCCGGGTCTGGCGCAAGATCACGGACGCCCGCAACCCCGGCTCGCCCGCCTGGCTGCCCGAACTGCGCGATGGCGCGTTCGTGCGCTTCATGAACCAGCACGGATCGCCCGTGCCGGCCGACGCGCCGTGGGGGCCGATGCGTGTCGTCTACCTGCAATACGCCAGCGACCCCGTCACGTTCTTCGACTATCGCGACCTGTACCGTCCGCCCGCGTGGATGAACGCGCCGATGGGGCCGGACGTGTCGCCCGAACTGCGCTGGTATCCCGTGGTGACCATGTTGCAGTTGGCCCTGGACATGGCGGTGGGCACGGCGACGCCCATGGGATATGGACACGTCTACGCGCCGCAGCATTATGTGGATGCGTGGGTCGCGGTGACCGGCGTGACGGACTGGACGCCCGATGGTCTCGAAGGCCTGAAGCGCTATCTGCTGGAGCGCGCGCAGGCCGCGATGGAAGACGAGGACGGCGACGAAGGCGCCTATGAAGGACGCGGAGGTTAGGCGCGGCAGGCGCAGCTCATGAATCACCCATCGCAGGATCGATTGACGTCGTTTTTTTATGCGCGCGATGACGTGTTGCGCAGCCGCAGCGTCAGCAGCCGGCTGCTCGCGGGCCACCTGGACGTGCCCACGCCGCCGGCGCGTCTCCTTGCCGATTGGGATCGCGAGATCCGCACGCGGCTGCTGCTCGAACCCGGCGACGTCGAGCAGATGCCGCTGTCGCGCACCCACGCGCGCTGGCCGGAATTCGGCGTGTGTGTGCAAGCCATGCGCGACTGGACGCGCGCGCTGGGGCTGGGCGATGCGCTGGCCGCCAGCGACATGGCGCTCATGGCCTGCCGCGGCGCGCGCTATCACCACGACGGCAGTCAATACGGCAGCGCGGCGTTCTGCAATCTGTTCCTGTCCGACGACAAGGGTCTGGACGTGCATTTTCCCGGCACCGGCCACCGCATTTCGCTCACACGCGGCGTGGCCATCGTCTTCGACACCTGCCAGCCGCACGCCGTGATTCCCCGGCATAAAAGCGAGTATGACGATGCGGACTTTGCCGATGACCGGGATCTGTCGCAACTCTTTCTGTCCTGGGAGCTGCCGATCGAAGATCCGGCGGTTGCGCAGGCGCTTGGCATCGTCTTCGATGTCGACTCCGAAACGGCGTCGCGGCTGGAAGAGGAACAGGTCTGGGCGGACGGCCGGCGCGTCAGCGTGAACCCCGGCGTTGGACAGTGGCGGTCAGCAGATTGAAGCCCCGACGCGTCGGGTATATTGACCGGCCCACGTCTCAGGGTCCACCACGCAGATGCCTTCTCCCATTGCTCGCCCGCTTTCGATTCCGTTTGGCGCCTTGGCGCTGGCCCTGCTGATGCAGGCGTCCGGTGAGGCCAGGGCCGCCGAGCGCACCGTCTATACGGGCATGCTGCAAGGCGTGGGCGACATCGTGATGGAGCTGGACAGCGCGGCCGCCGATGGCGAGCTGACCGGACGCTACTTCTATCCCAAGAACGGCGTCGACATTCCGCTCAAAGGCACCGGCAAATCGCTGACCGAGCCGCTGACGTACCAGGCCGCGAAACAGCCGGGCGCAAAGCCTGCCGCCACCTGGCAAGGCACGCTCGACGCGCAGGGCTATCGCGGCGTCTGGATCGACACGCGCACGGGCAAGCAACGCAGCTTCACGCTCACGCGTGTCGCGCAGTACGACGCCAGCGCGCTGACGCCCGATGGCGGCATCGAGTTTGGCGTAGAGATCGACGCGGCCCGCGTGCCCTACGACACGCTCAAACTGGCGGGCCATGCCGAGCCCGTCGGCGACGACATCGGCAGCGCCACCGTGGCCTATCGCATGTGGCGCGATCCGCGCACGCAGTTCAGCTATCCGCGCCTGTCGCGGCATCCGGACAAGCAGGTCATGGCGCGCGTCAACCATCTGCTCGAACAGCGCCACTGGCGCATGAGCCACGCGGCGCTGGCCTGCAAGGCGTCGGCCTACACCAGCGACGGCCCATCCGCGGGCACGCTGGGCAACTACGAGGAAGAAGTCGTCAACGTGCCGTGGTTGTCCAGCGCGATGATGACGGTGACCGAATCCGGCAGCCTGGACTGTGGCGGCGCGCATCCCAACAACCACTTCGATCCCTACACGCTGGACCTGCTGCGCGGCGAAACGCTGGATTGGAACCGCGTATTCGACGCCTACGAGCCGAACAACCGCGAACCGCGCCCCGCGCTGAAGGAACTTGCCGGTCAGGTACAGAAAACCCTGGCGGCGCGCGACGAGGCGGGGCTGACGGAAGACCGCTCCAAGGAAGGCTGCTGGGATCTGTGGCCGACTTATCTTGCGTTGGGCGCGACCGCTCCGGGTGCGCTGAGCCTGTCTGTGTCGGGCGTGGGGCATGCATCGGGCGTGTGTCTTGGCACGCTGGCGCAGGTGCCGTTCAGCGATCTGGCCGCGTATCTGAAGCCGGGCGGACAGGCGTACCTGGTGCGGGACTGACCACANNGCCCGCGGAGCCGGCACGCGTTGCGCGCCACGTGAGCGCGCTGCCCCGTTCAGGCTCAGCGCCGGAATCCGCCACCGCCCCGGAACCCGCCAAACCCGCCAAAGCTGCGCCCCTCCATCCCGCGGCCCTGCCAGCCGCCCTCCCCGCGCCCTTGCCAGCCACCTTCGCTGCGTCCCTGCCAGCCGCCGTCGCTGCGGCCTTGCCAGCCGCCCGCGGAATCGCTCATGCGGTTCTGCCAGCCACCGCCATACGCGTCNTCCGTGCGTTGCGTCGAATAGTCCCGCGCCTGTCGTTGCGAGTTCAGATAATTTGATTGCGCGCTGGGCTGGACCGGCTGCCATCCGGACGACGTGTGCTGCTGCCAGCCGTTGTCGTTGT
>NZ_DIEJ01000090.1:0-12459 GCF_002418565.1 Achromobacter sp. UBA5777
TCAGGATGTGGCGCGCGCGCGTTTGAACGACCTGCGTGGGCCCCTGCGGCGCCTGCGCGCGCGCGGCCGGCTGCGGAGCCGGTTGCGGAGCGGCTTGGGGCGCCGGTGCGCGAGCCGTGCGGCTGGGCGCGGGCTGGGCGGTGCCGCGGTCCATCACCTTGATGATGTGAAAACCGTTGCCGCTCTGGATGAGCTGGCTGACCTGGCCCTTCTGCAGGTTGCTGATGGCCTTGACGAAGAGGTCGGGCCAGCCGTCCAGCGGACGCACGCCCATGACGCCGCCCTGCAGCGCCTCGGGACCGTCGGACGCCGCCGCGGCAAGGCTGGCGAAGTCGTCACCGCGCTTGGCTTGCGCCAGCAGGCCTTCGGCCTTCTTGCGCAGCAGCGCCAATTGATCCGGCGACGAACCTTCCGGCACGCGCACCAGGATCTGCGCCAGCGCGTACAGCATGGGACCGGCAGGCGCGGCGGCCTGCTCGGGCGTGGGCTGCTGTTGCGCCTGGGGTTGCGGTTGCTGGGCCTGCGGGGGGGCCGCGCCGAAAGCCGGGTTGCGGCGTTGGTCCTTCAGGAAGGCGTCGACTTCTGCGTCGGAGATGACGATGGTCGAATCGACCGCGCGCTGACGCAGGCGATCCGAGCGGATCTCGTCACGCAGCGACTTGCGGTAATTGTCCCAGGGAGTGCCAGCCTTCTCGAGCTCCTGGCGCAGTTGCGCCACGGAGATCTTGTTGCGCGCGGCGATGGCCTGGATGGCCGTGTCGATCTGGGCGTCATCCACGCGGATGCCGAGGCGGTCGGCTTCGTGACGCTGCACGCGTTCCATGATGAGACGCTGCAGCACCTGGTGTTGCAGCGTCTGGTCGTCCGGCACCTGGATGCCGCGCGATTTGAGTTCGCCTGCGATGCGCTGGGAAGCGTCGCGCAGTTCGCGCAGCGTGATCACATCCTTGTCGACGATCGCGGCAATGCCGTCCACGAACTGCTCGCCCTTGGCCGCGGGCGCTTCCTTGTTCTGCGCAGCCGGAGCGGCCTTGGCGCTGTTCGCGCCGCGGGCGGTCTGCTCGGCCGCATGAGCGGCGGGCAAGCCGGCGCACAGGGCCAGCAGCAGCGCATTGCCGGAGAGGCGGCGCAAAGAGTGCAACCTACGCATCATTCATACCTTTCAAATGTGGTCCCGGCCTGCGCGGGCGGCGTGACGCGCGTGTAACCGGGGATACTTCTGTTCAGCAGGTTCATCGGGTCGGTTCCGAGGGAACCCAGGCCCGTGAGCTCAAGCTGGAAGAACAGCGCGGAGTTGGTGTCCGCCGCCGATACGGCGTAGCGCTGGTAGACCACGCGGCCTACCCAGCAGCAGTCGCCCTTGTATTCCAGGCCGGCAATGGCCTGCGTCACGCGGGGAGATTCCGTCGTGTTGGCCACCGTGCTGGACGGACCTGAACGCAAAGAATAGTCCACCCGGCCCACGCCGTACCAGCGCTTGGTGAACGGCCACTGGACCGCCAGGCTGACCTGGTTCTGGCCTTGGGGCTGGTACGCGACGCCGGGCTGGGGATCTCGCTGATAGCGATAAGCGACCGCCACCGTAGTAAGGCGCTGCGGAGACCAGCGGGCACTGACAAGTCCTCGCGACCAGTTGCTGTCATACGGGTTGTAGAGCGCCGTGATATCGGTGCTAAGCGTGTCCGTCAGCGCGGCAGTTGCGCCCAGCAGGAAATCGGACCGTACGTTTTCACGCGGCGTTTCAAACGGCAGGGTAACTTTCTGATCTTCGAAGTAGAACCGTTGCGCCGCCGATAGCGAGAGCCGCTCGAAACCGGAATTTGCGTCCAGCCACCGCGTGGTCAGAGCCGCCGTAAGCTGATTGGCGTTCGCAATGCGATCCCAGCCGCCGGTGTATATGTTTTCCTCGAAAGCCTGCGAAAAGCTGAAGTCCGCCAACGACGTGTCGTACACGGGCAACTTCGACTGGTCGCGGTACGGCACCCTGAGGTAGTACAACCGGGGCTCGAGCGTCTGTGTAGACGCCTTGCCGAACAGCGACGTCTCGCGCTCGAAGATCAGGCCAGCATCCAACGACATGATCGGCACCGTGCGAGACTGCGACCGCGGCAGCCCGTCGGCCGACCCGCCATTCAGACCCAGCGTATCGACGCCGTACCATTTGGTCTGATATTGGGTGAAGTTGACGCCCGCCTTCGGGATGATGAACCAGCCCGGCCTGACGATGGGATAGGAAACCGTCGGGTAGGACTGGAAGCGATCGCCATCCGGATAGCGGGGCGCGCCACTGAATTCGGGCCTTTTGAAGCGTACTGCGGTGGAAGTCCACTCTGCATCGAATCCGCCCCAGTCATAACGCGCGCCACGCAAGTACAGCTCGGGCACCTTGTCATAGGGAGGCAGCAAAGGCGCGTCGGGGTCTTGTAGCGTTTGATACTTGAAGACCTGCGCGTAGGCGCTCCAGTAGCTTGAACCCCAGCCGACACGCGCGCGCTGCGGCAGGAAGGTCGTCGACGCCTGGTTCAGGCCAAGCTGGGATATATCCCGGAAATAGTCGTCATCGGACACCCTGGCGATGTCCCAATCGGTATAGAACCCGTTCGACAACACTTGCTGGTGACGCCACCAATACATCCACCGATCTTCGCCGGTGATGTTGTCATCGGGCAGATAGGTGCCGTCAATGGTGCCCATGTAGGTGGGCCGCATGTAGCGGAACTCGCCGCCCAACTGGGTGCCGCGTTTGGAAAAGTAGCGCGGCTGCACCGTCAAATCGTAATTGGGCGCCAGGTTGAAGTAGTACGGGATCGAAATGTCGAAGCCGCCCTGACTGGTCGTGCCGTACGTCGGAATCAGGAAGCCCGACTTGCGCTCGCGCTTGACCGGGAAGGTCATGTAAGGCGATGCGAGGATAGGCACGTCCTTGAAATACAGCACGCCGCCGCGGGCCACGCCTTCGTTTTCGTCGAAGTCGATATCGACCGAATTGGCCTTGATGTACCAGGACGGGTTTTCGCACGGGCAGCCGCTGTACGTCACCGTGTGCAGCCGCATCTGCGACTTGCTGAAGATGTCCGCGTGGTCGGCGACGGCAAAGCCGCCCGTGGCGCCGAGCCAGAAATTGGGTTTTTCGACTTCGCCGGAATACCGGTCCACGTTGAACGTGGCGTTCGGGCCGGTTACCAGCGTGCCGTCGCGCATCATGCGGGCGTTGCCGCGCACGTCGACCTTGCCGGTGTCCTTGCGGTAATTGATCTCGTCGCCCTTGATCACGCCGTCGATGCGGCGCACCTGCGCGTTGCCGGACAGCGTGAGCTCGTAGTCGGGGTCGCCCGAAATGGTGTCCGCTTCCATGAAAGCGGGAATGCTCTCGTCGGGCAACCGGTGCATGCGCAGACCGGGAGATGTGCGCAGTTGGGGGGTTGACGTGACCGACGGCGCGGAAGCAGCGGTGCCCGGGCTACCTTGAGCCTGGGCGGCTCCGGCGGCGACGCTGACAACAGAGAGGATCAACCACGGAACCTTGCGCACGAATGAAAACAGCCCTTTTTGACCACGGGAGAGCCGGACAAAGGCGCCCACGGGGGGCCAATGCTGACGGAAATGAGCCGGTATTATAGAGAAGCCGCGAACAACGCCCAGCCTTATGTTCGCCAAATCGAAATTTCCGCAATTTTGCCCTTCTGACACGGATCTTCCTTGAAAAACGATCACGACCCCCGCTTGGCGCAGGTGCGCAACTGGCTGCAAGGCCTGCCCCCTGCCCTGAACCTGGCCGTGGAGACGCTGCGCCCCGCGTCGGCTGACGCAAGCTTTCGCCGGTACTTCAGGCTGGACGCCGGATCGCGCACCCTGATTGTCATGGACGCCCCGCCCCAGCACGAGGACTGCCGCCCCTTCCTGCACGTGGACAAGCTGCTGGCGGACGCCGGGCTGAACGTGCCGGCGGTGCTGGCGCAGGACCTGGACCAGGGCCTGCTGCTACTGTCCGACCTGGGCGAACAAACCTACTATCAGCGCATCCAGGACGGTCTGGACGACGCTCAGTTGCAGACGCTGTACCGCGAGGCGCTGGCCGCCCTGGTCAAGCTGCAAAAGGCCTCGACCGACGGCCTGGGCATCTACGACAGCGCCCGCCTGGCCGACGAACTGAAACTGTTCCCCGAGTGGTACGTGCAGAAGCATCACGGCGTCACGCTGGACGACAAGACCGCCAATGCTCTGGAAAAGATCTTCGCCCTGCTGTCCGCCAGCAACGGCGGGCAGCCCCAGGTGCTGGTGCACCGCGATTTCCATTCGCCCAACCTGATGGTCTGCGACCAGCCGCAGTACGGCCCCAACCCCGGCGTCATCGACTTCCAGGACGCGTTGGCCGGCCCCATCACCTACGACCTGGCGTCGCTGGTGACCGACGCGCGGACCACCTGGGAAGAACCGCAACAGCTCGACTGGGCGATCCGCTACTGGGAAATGGCACGCGCGGCCGGCCTGCCCGTCGACGCAGATTTCGCCGAATTCCACCGCGCCTATGAATGGATGGGCCTGCAGCGCAACCTGCGGATCCTGGGTGTCTTCGCGCGCCTGAACCACCGCGACGGCAAGGCGCACTACCTGGCGCACATGCCGCGCGTGAACGGCTACGTCCGCCAGGTGGCGCAGCGCTACGGCGTCTTCACGCCGCTCCTGCGCCTGCTGGATCGCCTGGACGACCGCCAGGTCAGCGTCGGATACACGTTCTGATGCGCGCCATGATCCTCGCCGCGGGCCGCGGCGAACGCATGCGCCCGCTGACCGACCGCCTGCCCAAGCCCATGCTGCCGGTGGGCGGAAAGCCGCTGATCGTCTGGCACCTGGAGCGCCTGGCCGCGGCCGGTATCCGGGACATCGTCATCAACCACGCCTGGCTTGGCCACGAGATCGAACGCGGGCTGGGCGATGGCGCCGCGCATGGCGTGCGCATCCGCTATTCGGCCGAAGCCACCGCACTGGAAACGGCGGGCGGCATTGCGCAGGCGCTCCCCCTGTTGGGCGACGACCCGTTCCTCGTCATCAATGGCGATATCTGGTGCGACTGGGATCCGGCCGCCGCGCAAGACGCCGCGCGCCTTGTGGCGCGGGGCGGCGCCTGGCTGCTTTTGGTGGACAATCCCGCGCACCATCCTGCCGGCGACTTCGTCCTGACGGCTGATGGGCGTGTGCTGGCCCACGGCGAGCCGCGTTTGACCTTTGCCGGCGTGGGCGTCTACCATCCTTCGTTGTTCGCGGACGTCCCGCGCGGCGAAGCAGCGCCGCTGGCGCCGCTGCTCAGGCAGGCGATGGGCCAGGACCAGGTGCACGGCGCCCGGCATGCGGGCCGATGGACGGATGTCGGCACCCCGCAGCGGCTTGCCGACCTGGACGCGGCACTGGCTGACACGGCAGCCTGACACGGCAGCCTGACACCCACATATTTCACAATATCAAGGTGCGCAACGAGGCTTGTCTGCGCACCATCGCCCCCGGCTAACGGGGTATTCTCTGACGCTTTGGCATGCGCGCGCCGCTTGCCCACAGGCATAAACACAGGAAGTTTTCTAGGAATGGGGATGTTTGGAAGATCGCAACGGGCCACGTTCAAGCCCTCCGTATACCAGCCGGGGCAACGCACGCGCCGCATGCCGCGCTGGCTCGTCCTGCTGATGGTTGGCATTGCGCTTGGCGCGGGCGGTGTGCTCTTCCTGCAAACCAATTACGGCCCGCAACGCCTGACCGTCGAACAATCCGAACAGCTGCACAGCGAGCTCAGCGCCTCCAACATGGAGCGCCAGCGCCTGCAGACCCAGCTTGAAGAAGCCACCCAGCAGCGCGACGCCAACAAGGCCGGTCACGAAAAGCTGACCACCGACCTGGCGGAATCCCGCGCCAAGATCGAAACGCTGAACAAGGAACTGGTGCTGTTCCAGGACGCCATGCCGCCCGATCCCCGTGGCGGCAACCTTGGCATCCGTTCGGCCAGCTTCAAGCGCGCCCCCGGCCTGCTGGACTATCAGGTGCTGGTGATGCGCGAAGACCGCACGGGCGCGCCCTTCAAGGGCACGCTGACCTTCGCCATCGAAGGTTCCTATCCCAATGGCCGCGCCGCGACCGTGACGCCGGAAGGCCCCGCGCTTACGGTCGACCGCTACGACTACGCGCTGGGTCAGCTCAAGCTGCCCGACGGTTTCACCGCACGGGTCGTGGTGCTGCGAGTGCTGGATCCCAACCAGAAACAGCAGGCGATGCGCATCTACAACATACGCAACTAAGGCATGCGCAACGGACGCATGTGCCATTGAAGGCCCCTTTCACGGCCTAACCTGGCCCCCAAACCCGCCCGTCGGCGGGTTTTTTATCGTCTTCATAATTTGGTTGCGTGCGCAACATACCGGGAATATAGTTGCGCAAACAACCAGATTATGGAGACGGCATGACGCTCCCTTCGCACGTTCCCGTCCTGATCGCCGGCGGCGGTCCGGTCGGTCTGACCCTGGCCGCCCTGCTCGCCGAGTACGGCATTGCCTCGCTCACCGTCGAGGCCGATGAAGCCTACTGCAGCGGCAGCCGCGCCATCTGCATGTCGCGCCGCTCGCAGGAAATCCTGGGCTGGATCGGCGCCGACCGGCCGCTGATCGACACCGGCCTGGCGTGGACAGGCGGGCGCAGCTATTACCGCGACCGCGAAGTCCTGCACTTCCAGATGCCGCACGATCCCCTGCAACGGTATGCGCCGATGGTGAACATCCAGCAGTACTACGTGGAGGAATTCGCGCACCAGGCCATGCAGCGCCACCCCGGCCTTGCCACCCTCGCCTGGTCAGCACGCGTCACTGCCGTGCAGCCCGGTCCGGACGGCGTATCGGTAGAGGTGGAGGCGAACGGCGCCCGCCACACGGTGCGCGCCGATTGGCTCGTTGCCTGCGACGGCGGCCGCAGCACCGTCCGCGAATCCATGGGCCTGAAGCTGGAAGGCATGCAGTACGAAGGCCGCTACGTCATCGTCGATATCGAACAGGAATCGCAACGGCCCGTCGAGCGCCTGGCGTGGTTCGATCCCCCATCCAATCCCGGCTCCACGCTGCTGATGCACCGCCAGCCCGGCAACGTGTGGCGCGTCGATTACCAGATCCGCGACGACGAAGACCCCGACGAGGCCGTCAAGCCGGAAAACGTGCTGCCGCGCGTGCAAAGCCATCTGGACATGATCGGCGAGACCGCCCCCTGGAAGCCGCTCTGGATCTCCATCTACAACGCCAAGTGCCTGACGCTGGACCGCTACCGCCACGGCCGCGTGCTGTTCGCGGGCGACGCGGGCCACCTCGTGCCGATCTTCGGCGTGCGCGGCCTGAATTCCGGACTGGACGACGCCGGCAACCTGGCCTGGAAGCTGGCGTGGGTGCTGAAGGGCCAGTCGCCCGACACCCTGCTGGACAGCTACAGCATCGAGCGTGTGCATGCCACGCGGCAGAACCTGGCTTATGGCGCCAAAAGCACGGAATTCATGGCGCCGCCGGATTTCGGCTTCCGGCTCATGCGCGACGCCGCGCTGCGCCTGGCCCTGGTGGACGACGGCGTGCGGTCGCTCATCAATCCGCGCCAGTCCGCACCTATCTCCTATGACACCTCGCCGCTGAACCGCGAGGACCGTGCGCCCGAAGCCGGTCCTGCCGCCGCGCCCGGACAGCCCGCGCCCGACGTGCTGCTGCAAGACGGCGAGTCCCCGCAGTACCTGACCGCCAACTTTGGCGCGGGCTTCGTCGCGCTGGCCATTACGCCCGATGCGGCGTTGTCGGCGGCGTTGAACACACTGGCTGCGGGCACACAGAACGCGCCGCAGCCGCTCCGGGTGCTGCGCGCGGGCGAAGGCGGATTGGCCGACCCGCACGGCCAGCTTGCCGCGCGTTACGGCAATCAAGCAGGCGCCGTCTACCTGCTCCGTCCGGACGGCTACGTGCTTGGCCGTTGGATCGCGCCCGCCGCCGATGAACTGCGCGCCGCGCTGGCGCCCTACTACCCCTCGCTGCACGTGAACGACACCCCGAAAGGCCAAGCATGAACAATGAATCTCTGGATCAGGTCTACACCAGCATGGCGCAGGCGCTGACGCGCGTCGGCGAATCGCGCGCGCCGCTCTTTCTGTCGATACTCGGGTTGTCGTTGCTGAGCCGCCTGCCTTCCACGCAAGACGCGCTGGCCCTGCTGGCGCAGGCCGAAGCCGCCAGCCTGGAGGACGACGCTATGGCAAACTATCCGGCCTCATCTTCCGCGGGCGCAGATCCCGCCCGCCCGACGTGAAAACGCCCCCTCTGGAACGATTTCTGACTTACCGCCTGCACGTGCTCAACAAGATCACGGACCGGGACACGAATCGGGCTTACTTGAAGGATTGCGACATTCCTCTGGGCGAGGCGCGGTGCCTGGCCGCCATCGGCCGGTTTGCGCCGCTCTCGGTCAATGACCTGGCGCGCGCCGCCAACCTGAACAAGGGCCAGGCCAGCCGCTCCGCGCAGGCACTGGTGGATCGCGGGCTGGTGGAAAAGACGGTGTCGGCGTCTGACGGACGCGGCGTCGTGCTGGCGCCGACCGCCGAGGGCCTGACGCACTACCGCCGCATCATCGACCTCATCGCGCACCGCAACGAAGAGATCTTCGGCTGCCTGACCGCCGACGAACAGCGGCAGTTCGGCGATATGCTGGACCGCCTGATCGGCCATCTGCACACCGAGGCCGGCGACGCCGCGGACTGAGCGCGGCGGCAGCTTCGTTCAGGGCTGTGCCTTCGGCGCCGTCGCGCCCGCGTGCTCGGCGGCTTCGTCCATGAACTGCGCCATCCGCACGTCCAGTTCGGTCACGCCGCCGGCGTCATGCGTGGTCAGCGTGACGTCCACGCGGTTGTAGACGTTGGTCCATTCGGGGTGATGGTTCAGCTTTTCCGCGAACATCGCCACGCGCGCCATGAAACCGAACGCGGCATTGAAGTTGGGAAAGCGGTAACGCTTTTCGATGGCATCGCGCTCGGCCACGGCCTGCCAGCCGGTGAGCGCGGCGATCGCGATATCGGTGCCGATGCGGGCGGGGGGAAAATCGCTCATGTCAGACTCCGTAAAGAAAGGCGGCGGCGCATCGCGCCAGCCGCCTGTCAGCAAATGACGCGCCCGCGTTTATTGCTGGACCGCGTACAGGTAGATCTCCACGCGCCGGTTCAGCGCGCGCCCTTCGGCGGTCGCATTGTCGCCGATCGGGTCGTTCGGACCGCGGCCTTCCACCGTCAGACGCGTGCCGGCCACGCCCTGCTTGGCCAGGTAATCCGTCACGCTCCTGGCGCGGTTCACAGACAGCGTCTGGTTATGCGCCAGCGCCCCGGTGCTGTCGGTATGGCCGACCACCTTGGCCCGCAGTTCAGGATGCTGATTCAGCGAACGCGCCACGCTGTCCAGCACCGGCAGCAACGCCGGCTTGAGCTGCGTCTTGTCCGTATCGAACGACACGCCGCTCGGAATATTGACCTTCAGGCTGCCGTCGGGCATTTCGACCACGTCGATGCCGAGCGATGACGCGCCGGACTTCTGCACGTCATCCTTCACGACCTTCCAGTTGTACCCCACCAGGCCGCCCGCCACCGCGCCGATGCCGGCCCCGATCGCAGCGCCCTTGCCGTGCCCGATCAGTGCGCCGATACCCGCGCCCAACGCCGCGCCCGCGCCCGTCCCGACAGCGGTATTCGTTTGCTGTTGCGTCGCGCAACCGGCCATCAAGGCACCCGCCGCCACAATCACGGCGATACGGTTGAGTGTTCTTCTTGAATTCATGGCAACCTCCACTGTCCATCCATCCAGATACCGGATCATTCCGGCGAGGATCATGCTAGCAAGGGGAAATGGGGCGCCGGGCAACATTTTGTACGCGGCCAACGCTAAGATGGCGCTTCCGATGGAGAAACCCATGTCCGTGGCGCGCACCTACTTTTTCAACAGGATGGCCGGCAACGAACTCGCCCGCTTGTGCGGCGCAAAAGCGGATTTCTTCCTTGAAAACGTCGACGACCTGGAACTCGCCGTCACCCGCCTCCAGGCCTTGTGCCGCAACGAAGGCATGAGCAGCGCAGTGGTGCGTGCCGCGCTCAATCCCGCGCCCGGAATCGGCGATCTGGTATCGGCAGCCGTGCCGTTGCTTGGGCTGATCTGGACCTCCGCCCAGACGGTTGGCGCCGCGGTTCAACCTCAAGCCGACGTGAGCTTGCGCCTGACGTCGAACACGTCGATCAGCGTCGTGTTCTCGGATCCGGCCCATGTGCCGACGATCCGGTAAGTAACGCCTTCGCGGCCCCTCAGCGGTGCGATCACCCGCGCCGGCCAAACACCATCGCCAGCCCGAACAACGCCCCCAGCCCGCCCACGATGGCCAGCGACACCGATGGCTCGCGCAGGTTCAGCGCCATGATGGCCGATCCCGCGCCCAGGGCGGTGATGGCCAGCCCCACCAGGCGCCCCGCCGTGGAGCCATAGAAATGCGTGCGGCGCGCCGCCTGCGTGCCGGCCGGCTGGCGCTTTTGCCAGGCCGCCAATGCCTGCTCGAACTCGCGTAGCAGGCGTTCGCGCCGGGGCAGGTCCACCGCGCTGACCAGCACGGTGGGCAGGCCAGGACGGACCAGCTTGAGGTAATCGTCCGTGCCCCAACTGGACAGTTCGCCGAAAGCGATGGGTTTGCGGCGTGAAAACTCCAGCCCTTCGGCGGTCACCTTCACGTCATTGCGCGTGGGAAATCCCCTGAACGCCACCAGCGGCGGCACGAGAAGGCCCAACACGGCAAGCACGGCAGCCAGCCCGATCGGCCCGCGGTTGAAGACCACGAGCATAAAGCTGCCTGCCGCCAGCGCGAACGCGAGGGGCACCGACAACTGGTGCCATCGCGTATAGACCGACACCGGGATCCGTTCGTTGCTGTTCATGCGTGCGCCTTGTCAGTTAGTCGCTCTTACAAGATTTGAACCGCCGGGGCCCATGGGCACCGAGCGGATGTCGGGCATGCGGTCCGGGTCGGGCCAGTATTCGACCTTCAGGATCGCTTCATTGAAAATATCGTCATCGACCAGCACCTCCGTGCGCAGCACCCCGCGGCCGCTGCTCACATTGAACTGAACCGACTCGTCCCAAGGCTTGGCGGTGAACTCGATGGATTGGCTGCGATCCTTGCGTATCCAGCGCCAGGCATCCGCCCACCCAGGGCGGGAGGTCATATTGTCGACGTAGTTGTCCACACGGTCGGCCCAGGTCTCCTCGCGCGGGCGCCCCTGCACCCACTGCATATCGGATGGTCCACGCGGCAGCAGATCCGGGTCCGTCGCGCGCGGGGATCCCTTGCTTGCCACGATGACGCTGATGCCCGGTCCGACGAGCTTCAGGATGTACGCGTAATCGCTGTGTTCGGTATAGCCCGGCATCACCACGTCCAGCACCAGACGATCGCGGCCAAAGATTTCCCCCTGCTTAAAGCCCTTCCACTCCAGCATCACGCGCACGCCGAACACGGCCCAGTTGAAATCCTCAAGTTCCTCTTCCCGGGTCGAATAGAGTTCGCGATCCTTCACGTCCGAGAACTGCGCGGAGCGCATGCAGCAACGCGTGAACCAGATTTCCAGTTCGCTTTCCTTGGCGCTGTCGCCCCAGAATTTGAAGTACAACCCGGCAGCCAGAAGGCACAGGCCCAGCGCAATCCATCCCCACACGGGAATGCCCAGCAGTACCGTGCCGCCGCTGGTAAGGCCGACCATCGCGCTGCCAAAGCCCCCCGCGCCCGCCACCACCCCGGCCGTGCTGAATGCGCCGCCCAACGAAACCAGGGCGGTGGCCACGCCGGTCAACCCGGACAACAGCAGGAACACGGATGAGGTGGCATAGGCGTTGCCCGCCTCGTAGTTCTTCACATCGTACTGGTCGATCGCATTCAGCGCGTTGTTGGCGCCGTCGACGAACGTGGCCGCTGCCGCAAAGACAGCGCCGGCCGTCCGCACCGCAGTCAGGCGCATGTTCAATTTCAGGTTCATGGTGAAGGCGGTGTTGGCGCCCACGCGTGCACCGATCGCGCCCGCGGTCACTTCGATCGCGACGCTGCCCACGCCCAACACCCCCGACGTGATGCCGAACCATGCCTTGCGCGCGGCCTTGGCGTCCTGCACGACCTGCGCGTTGCGCAAGTCCGAGACCGACGCATACAGCGCCACCAGCGTCAGCACGCCAGTCGCCCCCGCATTCGCGCCGTCCTTGGACTTTGCCCACTTGACCAGGCCCGCCAGCGGCGACATGGTCGGTGCGGGCAGGGCCAGCACGGGCGCGGGCGCCGGTAGCGCAAGCGCCGGCGATGGGCCGCCGCCGGGACGGGGCGGCGCCGCCCCCCCGGCGCGCCACCGCGCCCCCCCCCCCCCCCGGCAGGGGGTGGTGTGGGGGG
>NZ_DIEJ01000054.1:0-8731 GCF_002418565.1 Achromobacter sp. UBA5777
GCCGCACGGGCGCAATGGACGCCGATTGCGTGGCGGCGGACCCCGCGGCGTGGGAGGCCTATGCCTTGGCTGCGGGCGTACCACCGGACGGCCTGGCGGGCGCACAGTTCCTGGTGGACCGCCGCGGCTGGCTGCGCGCGCAGCGGCTGCCACATGCTGCGCCGGCGTGGACCAGCGCCGACGACGTCTGCGGGCCGGGCGGGCGCATGGAAGCCGGCAACGCGCGCGGCCTGGGCGAGATTCTGCTGGCGATGGACCGTGCACCCATCGCCTTGACCGACCTGCGGCGCAATTGAGCCGCGCGTCCTTCGCACGTTTTTCTTTCAAGCGAGGTCTGCAAGATGAGTACGTTGAACGAATATCTGGACCAGAAGCGCGCCGCCGTATTGCTGCGCAACGGGCGCGATCCGAAGACCGTCGAGCCGGTGAAGCTGCGTGCACACGTCAGCGCGGAAGGGCGTAGCGGCGTGCGGCGCATCCGTATTCGCGATCACCAGGTGGTGAGCGACAGCCCGGCCGATTTTGCGGGATACGACCTGGGGCCGAGCTCGCCCGAGCTGCTGCTGGGATCGCTGGGCAGCTGCCTGACCCACATCTTTCTCATCAAGGCGGCGGAGCTGGAACTGCCGCTGGAATCGCTGGAGGTGTCGATCGAAGGGGACCTGGACCCGCGCGGCGGCAAGCCGGGGTACGAGGCGGTGCCGTTCTTTCCGCACAACATCCGCTACACGGCGCACATCGTGTCGCCGGCGGACGAGCACGCGGTGCGCGCCGTGCACGAGGCGGTGGAGGCGTGGTGCCCGATCCTGAACCTGCTCAAGCAGCCGCAGGCGTTGCACGGCAGCGTCGAGCACACGCGGTCCGCGCCGCAGTAGGCGGGTCAGGTCAGGGTGCTGCGCATCAGGATCTCGGTCAGCGCACGGGTGGGTTTGCCGGGCGAGGGCGCTGAGATGACGATGAATTCCACCGGGGGCAGCGCGGGCAGGTTGGCCGCGCCCGCGGGCGCCGACAGGCCTGCGGTGGATAGGTGCGAGGGCTGCACGGTGATGCCCAAACCCGCGCGCGCGGCCGCCTGGCAGCCCGCGTAACTGGTACTGGTGCAGACGATCTGCCAGCTGCGGCCCGCGCGGGCCAACGCGTCGAGCGCCAGCGTGCGCGTCACGCTGGGCTCGCGCAGCAGGATCAACGGAAGGGGCTCGTCGGGGACGACGCGCAGGCCTTCCTTGGCGCGCCATAGCAGCGCTTCCTTGTGCAAGGTCTGGCCGCGGCGGTCGCCCCGCCGCCGTTTGCCGATCATCACGTCCAGCCGGTTGTCGTCCAGCAGCTTGTAGAGGTCGCTGGTGACGCCGATGGTCAGGTCCAGCTCGACTTCGGGGTGCGCCAGACGAAACGCCGCCAGCACATCGGGCAGGGGACCCATCGCCAGATCGTCGGAAGTGCCCAGCCGGATCCGTCCTCGCAGGCGGGGCGCGTCGAAGAGGCGCTCGGCCTTTTCATGCGCGGCCAGGATGATCTCCGCATGCACGAGCAGGCTGCGGCCGTCGCTGGTCAGCGCGAGGGAGTGGGTGTCGCGCTGGAACAGACGCCGGTTTACGGCCTGTTCGAGCTGCCGGATGTGTTCACTGACGGTGGGCTGGGTCAGGCCCAGCCGGCGCGCGGCTTCGGTGAAGCTGGGGGCGCCGGCGGCGGCGGCGAAGGTCTTGAGCCAGAGCGGGTTGAGCATGGGCGGAATGCGGTCATAGGGATTTCCGATGACAGTTAAAGTACCCAGTGGCCTTCACGATAACAAGGGGCACGCCTATAGTGGGCGCATTTTCTCCGACACGCCTTTGCCATGCGCCGCTTTCTGCCCGACCAATTCACGCTCATCCTGATCGCCACCGTGGCGTTCGCCAGCTTTTTCCCGGCCGTGGGCAAGGGCGCGACGTTCATGATGGTGGCGAGCAACGTGGCGATCTCGCTGCTGTTTTTTCTGCACGGCGCGCGGCTGTCCACGGATGCCATCGTGTCCGGCGTGAAGGACGTGCGTCTGCATGGCCTGATCCTGGCCTGCACCTTTCTGCTGTTTCCTGCGCTGGGCCTGGGCCTGCGCGCGCTGTTCCCCGGGTTGCTGACGCCGTCGCTGTGGATCGGCGTGCTGTTCGTCTGCACGCTGTCGTCGACGGTGCAGTCCTCGATCGCCTTCACGTCGATGGCGCGCGGCAACGTGCCGGGCGCGATCTGCGCGGCGACGGCCTCCAATCTGCTGGGCACCGTGCTGACGCCGCTGCTGGTGGCCGTGCTACTGCATCGCCAGGGCGGCGGCCATGGCCTGGCCGACGCCGGCCGGATCCTGCTGCAGCTGTTGTTGCCGTTTGCGGTGGGCAGCCTGCTGCGGCCGTGGATCGGGGCGTGGGCCCTGCGCAATAGCCGCACGCTGTCCAAGGTGGACCGCAGCTCGATCCTGCTGGCCGTCTACACCGCATTCAGCGAGGCCGTCGCGCAGGGTATCTGGCATGCGTTCCCGGCCATCGACCTTGCCACGATGGTGCTGGTGAATGCTTTGTTGCTGGGATCGGTGCTGTTGATCACGACGTGGGGCAGCCGCAAGCTGGGGCTGAGCAAGGAGAACGAGATCACGCTGGTGTTCTGCGGATCGAAGAAGTCGCTGGCGTCCGGAATTCCGCTTGCGACCGTGCTGTTCGGCACGTCGCAGATGGGCGTGGTGGTGTTGCCGCTGATGATCTTTCACCAGATGCAGCTCATGGTCTGCGCGGTACTGGCGCGGCGTTATGCCGAGCGGGCGGAGCCGGGGCAGGCGCTGGCGGCGCGGGCGTAAAGCGGGGCACGGACCCAGGCGAAAACCCGGGCGCAAATCCGAACCATTGCGCCGCGCCGAAGCCGATCAGGCGTCCGCGTCCGCCGGACGGATCTTGCCTGCGGGCTGCCAGTAGACGCTGCCGTCGCGCTCGGACACGTCCACCGCGGTCAGGCGACCGTTTCGACAGGGGCCGCCCACGCACAGCCCAGTATCGGGCTGGTAGGTGGCGCCGTGACGGGCGCACATGATGAGGTCGCCCGCGCGCGTGAAGAAGCTGCCTTCCCAGTCCAGTTCGACGCCGACGTGGGCGCAGCGGTTCAGGTAGCCATGCACCCGGTCCTGGTAGCGCACGAAGAAGGCGGTGGTGCGGCCCGCGCCATCGGTCACGGGCACCTTCACGCCAAGGCCGCCGTTGACCAGATCGCCGGTGGCGCAGACGCGGACTTCGGGAAGGGTGGGGGAATCCTGCATGGGAGGCCTGGCAATCAAAGGGTGCGATGTTCGGACAGGGGGCGCGGCTTGTCAATCCGCCGGCGCCGACCGGGCGCTTTCCTGCTGGCGGGTCCACATGCCGGCGTAGATGCCGCCTAGGGCCAGCAGCTGCGAATGGCGGCCGCGTTCGACGATGCGGCCATCGGCCAGCACGATGATTTCGTCCGCGTCCGCCACCGTGGACAGGCGGTGCGCGATGATCAGCGTACTACGGCCCTGGCTGACCTCGCGCAGGTTGGCCTGGATCTCGCGTTCGGTATGGGTGTCGAGCGCGCTGGTGGCCTCATCGAAGAGGAAGATGGCCGGATTCTTGAGGATGGTGCGCGCGATCGCCACGCGCTGCTTTTCGCCGCCCGACAGCTTCAGACCGCGCTCGCCCACCATCGTGCCGTAGCCGTCCGGCATGGTCAGGATCAGATCGTGGATGTGAGCAAGGCGTGCTGCGGCCTCGATTTCAGCGTCGGTGGCGCCCGGCCGGCCGTAGCCGATGTTGTAGCGGATCGTGTCGTTAAAGAGCACGGTGTCCTGCGGCACGACGCCGATGGCCGCCCGCACGCTGGCCTGCGTGACGTCGCGCACGTCCTGGCCGTCGATCAGGATGGCGCCGCTGTCGGTGTCATAAAAGCGGAACAGCAGTCGCGCGATGGTGGATTTGCCCGCGCCGGAGGTGCCCACCACGGCCACCGTCTTGCCGGCCGGAATCGAGAAGCTGACACCTTTCAGAATGGCGCGGCGCGGGTCATAGCCGAAGTGCACGTCGCGGAACTCCACCGCGCCGCCGGACACCTGCAGCGGCGTGGCGCCCGGGCGGTCCGCGACTTCGCGGTCCTGGCCCAGCAGCTCGAACATGCGCTCCATGTCGATCAGCGCCTGCTTGATTTCGCGGTAGATGAAGCCGAAGAAGCTGAGCGGCGTGTAGAGCTGCAAGAGGTACGTGTTGACCAGCACGAAATCGCCCAGGGTATAGCGGCCTTCGGCGATGCCGTTCGCCGCCATCCACATCACCAGCGTCAGTCCGGTGGAAATGATGAGGGCCTGGCCGACGTTCAGGATCGACAGGCTGACCTGGCTGCGCACGGCGGCGCGTTCGTAGCGGGTGAGCGAGGCGTCGTAACGCCGGGCCTCATGTTCTTCGTTGCCGAAATACTTGACCGTCTCGTAGTTCAGCAGGCTCTCAATGGCCTTGGTGTTGGCCTCGGAGTCGGTTTCGTTCATCTGGCGCCGGAACTTGGCGCGCCATTCCGTCACGGCAAGCGTATAGGCCATGTAGAGCACGACGGTGGCGCCAGTAGCCAGTGCGAGCCAGCCGTCGAACATCTTCCACAGCACGATGCAGACCAGGCTGATTTCGAAGAACGTGGGCAGGATGTTGAACAGCAGGAACGACAGCAGGGTCTGGATGCCCTTGGTGCCGCGTTCGATGGCGCGGTTCAGCCCGCCGGTCTGACGTGCCAGGTGAAAGCGCAGCGCCAGACCGTGCAGGTGGCGGAAGATCTGCAGGCCAACCGAGCGGATCGCATGCTGGCCGACGCGCGCGAAGATGGCATCGCGCAGTTCCGAGAACAGGAGCGACAGCACGCGGGCGGTGCCGTAGGCGAGGATCAGGCCGAGCGGCACCGTCACCGTGCCGGGCGCGCCCTTGCCCAGTTCGTCGACCGCCTGCTTGTACAGCAGCGGCACGTAAACGGTTGCGGCCTTGGCGGCGAACAGGCACAGCAGCGCCGCCACGACGCGGACCTTCAGGCCAGTCTTGCCGGGCGGCCACAGGTAGGGAAACAGCGTGCGAAGCGTGGCAAGTCCGCCGCCCTTGCCGGGCCGCGTTTCAGGAGAATTCATGATCGGGATGCTGGGTTTGGGGCCGCCTCCGACAGGGGAGTTAGGCCGTTTGAAGGGCATTATGAGGCACCAGCGGTACTATTTGAGGGATAACCCCTGGTACGGAAGCACCAGCATCGGGGGATTGAAGGCTGTATTGCGACACGGGCGCAGCACGTCGGGCCCGTTTCTTTCTCTTCCAATCGGGGGTCCGGCCGGCTGCTCCCCTGGTTGCGCGACCGGGCGCGTTTTCGCCGCGCCGGGGTCGCGTCGCTTGCTACGGAGGGTCTTATGGCGAAGGTACCCGCAGTGAAATTGAACGACGGAGGCAAGATTCCGCAGTTGGGCCTGGGAGTCTGGCAGGTGCCGGACGATCAGGCAGCCTCCAGCGTGAAGGAAGCGCTGGCGGCAGGTTACCGGTCGGTGGACACGGCGGCCATCTACGGCAACGAGGCGGGCGTGGGCGCGGGCCTGCGGTCGGCCGGCGTGGCGCGCAAGGACCTGTTCATCACGACCAAGCTCTGGAACGACAAGCACGGCTACGACGACGCGCATAAGGCGATGGACGAGAGCCTGGAGAAGCTGGGGCTGGCGTACGTGGACCTGTACCTCATCCACTGGCCGGTCGCGGGCAGCGAGAAATTTCTGGACGCGTGGCGCGCCATGATCGAAATGAAGGAAGACGGGCGCGCGCGGGCAATCGGCGTGTCGAACTTCACGCAAGCCAATCTGGAGCGCCTGATCGACGCGTCCGGCGTCACGCCTGCCGTCAACCAGATCGAGCTGCATCCGGGGTTCACGCAGAATGCGCTGCGGGCCTTTCATGCGCGGCATGGCATCGTGACCGAGTCCTGGAGTCCGCTCGCGCAGGGCAACATCACGAAGGAAAAGGTGATCCTGGACCTGGCGCAAAAGCACGGCAAGTCGCCGGCGCAGGTGACGCTGCGCTGGCACCTGCAGCACAACCTGGTCGTGATTCCGAAGTCCGTCACGCCGGACCGCATCCGCGAGAACATCGACGTGTTCGACTTCGAACTGTCGCCAGCGGACATGGCCGCCATCGACGGCATCAAGGAAGGCCCGCGCCTGGGCCCGGACCCCGAGAAGTTCGCGTAGTAAAAGAACCCCGGCGGGCGGCACGCGGCGCGCGTGCCGCCATCGGCGCAACCTGTTCGGCTAGTGCTTGAGCGGGAACGCCCAGTACCGCACGATGACCACGAGCAGGATGCTCAGCGCAGTCCAGGACGCCCAATGCCAGGCGCCGGTGCCCAGCAGGGCCGCCAGCAGGCCAAAGATGCTCAGCGCGCCCAGCAGGATCGGCACGCCCCACACGAACAGGAAACCCCGGCTGCCTTTACCCATTGAATGGCTCATGCGGGCGTCCTTTGCGGGGCGGCGGCGGCCTGGTGCTTCTTGATGAGTTCGTTGATGCGCGCTTCGGTGGCGCGGCGACGGGCCAGCCACAGATACAGTCCGCTCACCAGCACGACGATGGTGACGAGGTCCAGCAGCGCCCAGATGATCTTGAGCGGCAGGCCACCGTAGTCGCCGAAATGCAGCGGCCGCGAGACTTCCAGCGCGGTCAGGTACCACGGCATTTTCGCCACGGTCGTCAGCGCGCCGGTCCGGCCGTCGATCAGTACGGGCGTGTTCAGCTTGGACGTCAGCGGCGAGTCGCCGCGCATCCAGGCGATGAAGTGCTGCGGGCTGCCGAACGCGTTGCCGGGGAAGGAGATGAAAGATACTTCGTTGCCCGGCATGGCCCTGCGCGCGGTGTCGGCCACCAACTGCGCCGACGCGAGCTGCGTGGGGATGGGCTGACTCTTGTAGGGTTCCAGCACGCGGGGCAGTTCGGTGGATTGCCACAGGCGGAAGAGCGGCGTGGACAGTTCGTTGATGACGCCGGTCAAGCCCACGACCAGCGCCCACACCAGCGTCACGATGCCCAGCAGGTTGTGCAGGTCCAGCCATTTCAGGCGCGTCGAGCGCGTGGCGCGTACCGTGCCGAATTCCAGCTTCTTCATGAAGGGGCCGTACAGCACGACGCCGGACACGATGGCCACGCAAAACAGCAGTCCCATGAAGCCGAGGAACAACTCGCCGGTCAGGCCGGCGAACAGGTCCACGTGCAGCGCCAGCATGATGCCCATGAACGAAAACTTGTCTTCGGTATAAAGCGGGCCGTCGAGCAGCACGTCGCCCGTGCGGGCGTCCATGCGGATCGCATGGCCCGAGGCGAGTCCGTCGCCGGGCGTCTTGGCCATGCCGACAAAGACCTGCGGCTCGTCGGGGTCGAAGGACAGGTAGTCGACGACTTCATCCGGGTACATGGCTCGCGCGTTGGCCACGAGCTTGTCGAGGTTGGCGGGCGGGGTGTCCGCGGGTACGGCAGACAAGGGCTTGCCGTCGTCGAGCCAATGCTCGATCTCGTGATGGAACACGAGCGGCAAGCCGGTCAGACAGATGATGAGCAGGAAGATCGTGCAAACCAGGCTGGTCCATTTATGGACGAGATACCAGGTTTTGATGGTGGACGCGGCGGTCATGGCGACGGCGGGAAGCGGCTTGGCGCCACTCCTTTTCAGGGCAGTACGGGAAAGGAGAAAACATTATCACGAACAAGTACGATTCTCGTAACGCTATTTGACCCTTGCGGCAACGAGGCTAGCTGTGGGGACGGACCAAAGCGGGTTAAAAAGAAGGGTCAGATTTTTCCTTGCGGTATTCCCGAATCATCATGGAGCAGCGTTTTCTCAAGGTTCCGCGCAACGAGTCCGGCCGCGATTTCGCGGTGGGCGATGTGCATGGACATTTTTCGCGCCTGCAACAGGCGCTGGATGAATTGGGGTTCGACCCCACCCGCGACCGGCTTTTTTCCGTGGGCGATCTGGTTGACCGCGGACCCGAGAACGAGGCCGCGCTGGACTGGCTGGCCAAGCCCTGGTTCTACGCGGTGCAAGGCAACCACGAGGACTACGCGATTCGGCACGTGCGCACCGGCAAGGTGGATGTGACGAACTGGCGCGGTTATGGCGGCGGCTGGTTTCTGGATCTGCCCGCCGAGCGGCAGCAGGTGTTCGCCGAAGCCTTCACCCAACTGCCGATTGCCATCGAAGTGGAAACGTCGTCCGGCGCGGTCGGACTGCTGCATGCCGACTGTCCGGTGTTGTTCTGGCCCCGGCTGGAGTCCGCGTTGCAGGACCGCTACAAGCGCACCAGCGCGGCGTGCCAGTGGTCGCGCGACCGTCTGCGCCAGATGGATCGGACCGGCATCCTGGGCGTGCGCGCGGTGGTGGCGGGGCACACCCCGGTGGCATCGCCGCTTGCGCTGGGCAACGTGTATCACATCGATACCGAAGGCTGGAACGGCGGCTATTTCACGTTTCTGAATCTTGAATCCTTGCAGGCGTGGCCACGCGAGGTCGTGACCGAGGCCGGGGCCGCCGAGTAGGATGGACGGCACAAAGAAAAACGGGCGCCGAGGCGCCCGTTTTTGCGTGATGCGCAGCTTTTACAGCGGCCGGGCAGTCACCGCGCCGGGGGCGGTCACGGCGCTGGCGCTTACGCCGGCCGAGTCGGCTGGCGCGGCTGCGGCAGGGACGGCTGGCGTCTGCACGCCGCCCG
>NZ_DIEJ01000265.1:0-15757 GCF_002418565.1 Achromobacter sp. UBA5777
CCACCGGCACCGATACCGGCGGCTCGGTCCGCCAACCCGCCGCGCTGTGCGGCGTCAGCGGCATCAAGCCCACTTACGGCACCGTATCGCGTTACGGCATGGTGGCCTTCGGCTCCAGCCTGGACCAGGCCGGCCCGCTGGCCCCCAGCAGCCGCGACCTGCTTGAAATCCTGGATGTCATCAGCGGCTTCGATCCGCGCGACGCCACCAGCCTCGAAAAATGCGATGGCGCGGTCAACGAACCCGGCCGCGTGCGCCGCGACTTCGACGCCGCACAGGCCCGTTTCGACGGCGCCGGCAGCCAGCCGCTCAAAGGCCTGCGCATCGGTGTGCCCGAAGAGTATTTCGGCGCCGGCCTGGCCCCCGATGTGGCTGCCGCCGTGCAGGCCGCGCTTGAGCAGTTCGAAGCGCTGGGCGCCGTGCGCGTGCCGGTTTCGCTGCCGCGCACCGAGCTGGCCATTCCGGCGTATTACGTCATCGCTCCCGCCGAAGCGTCCAGCAACCTGGCCCGCTACGACGGCGTGCGCTACGGCCATCGCGCCAAGCAGTATGGCGACCTGAACGAGATGATCAGCCGCTCGCGCGCCGAAGGCTTCGGCGACGAGGTCAAGCGCCGCATCCTGATCGGGACCTACGTGCTGTCCCACGGCTATTACGACGCCTACTACCTGCAAGCGCAGCGCCTGCGCCGCCTGATCGCGCAGGACTTCCAGCGCGCCTATGCCGATCAGTGCGACGTCATCATGGGACCGGTGACGCCGTCGGTCGCCAAGAACATTGGCGACAACCGCGACGACCCGACCGCCGACTGGCTGGCCGACGTCTACACGCTGGGTGTCAGCCTGGCGGGCCTGCCCGCCATGTCGATCCCCTGCGGCTTCGGCGGCGAAAAACAGAATCGCCCCATCGGCCTGCAGATCATCGGCAACTACTTCGACGAAGGCCGCTTGCTGGCCATCGCCGACCGCTACCAACACGTGACGGACTGGCATCAGCGTGCCCCTGTCCAGCAAGGCTGAGAACATGAACTGGGAAATCGTCATCGGCCTGGAAACGCACACGCAGCTTTCCACGGACTCCAAGATCTTTTCGGGCAGCAGCACGCAATTCGGCGCCGCGCCCAACACGCAGGCGAACGAGGTTGACCTGGCCCTGCCGGGCAGCCTGCCGGTCATGAACCGCGGCGCGGCCGAACGCGCCATCCGCTTCGGCCTGGCCGTGGGCGCCAAGATCGCCCCGCGCTCGGTTTTTGCGCGCAAGAATTACTTCTACCCTGACCTGCCCAAGGGCTACCAGATCAGCCAGTACGAGCTGCCGGTAGTGGTGGGCGGCTCGCTGTCGTTCTTCGTCGGCGAAGAAGAAAAGACCGTCAACCTGACGCGCGCCCACCTTGAAGAAGACGCCGGCAAGTCCCTGCACGACGACTTCAACCTGGGCAATGGCAGCCCGGCCAGCGGCATCGACCTGAACCGCGCCGGCACCCCGCTGCTGGAAATCGTGACCGAACCCGAAATGCGCTCTGCCGCCGAGGCCGTGGCCTACGCGCGCGCGCTGCACAGCCTGGTTGTGTGGCTCGGCATTTGCGACGGCAACATGCAGGAAGGCTCCTTCCGCTGCGATGCCAACGTGTCGGTCCGCCCGGTGGGCCAGAAGGAATTCGGCACCCGCACCGAGATCAAGAACGTCAACTCGTTCCGCTTCCTGGAACGCGCCATCACCTATGAAGCGCGCCGCCAGATCGAGCTGATCGAGGACGGCGGCACCGTCGTCCAGGAAACGCGTCTGTACGACGCCGACCGCGACGAAACGCGCAGCATGCGCAGCAAGGAAGACGCGCACGACTACCGCTACTTCCCCGATCCCGATCTGCCCACGCTGGTGATCTCCAGCGCGTGGGTGGACGAGGTCCGCGCCGCCATGCCCGAACTGCCGGCCGCCCAGCGCGCCCGCTTCGAAACGGAATACGGCCTGCCCGCGTACGACGCCGCGCAACTGACCATCAGCCGCGATCTGGCCGCGTACTTCCAGGCGGTCGCCAACGCGCTGCCGGCCGGCCAGGCCAAGCTCGCGTCCAACTGGGTCATGGGCGAAGTCGCCGCCGTGCTCAACAAGGAAGAAAAGACCATCGCCGAATCGCCCGTCGCGGCGCCGGCGCTGGCGGCCCTGATCGGGCGCATCATCGACGGCACGATCTCCAACAAGATCGCCCGCGAAGTCTTCGGCGCCATGTGGGCTGGTGAAAACGGCGGCGATGCGGATGCCATCATCGAATCGCGCGGCCTGAAGCAGATCAGCGACACGGGCGCCATCGGCGCGATGATCGACGAGGTGCTGGCCGCCAACCCGGCCATCGTCGAGGAGTACCGCGCCGGCAAGCAGAAGGCGTTCAACTCCCTGGTCGGCCAGATCATGAAGGCCGCCCGCGGCAAGGCCAATCCGCAGCAGGTGAATGATCTGCTGAAGCAGAAGCTGGATAGTTGATGGTCGGCCGGATCCCCACGCGGGGACCGGCGCAATATCAGACTGAACCAGGGGCCGCGGCATATTGCCGCGGCCTTTTGTTTGGCCAAGAATGATCTGGTCGATTTCGCCGGAGGCTTGGCCATGAACTACACCGAGGTCAGCAGCAACGACTTGCTGCACCGATTCACCGATTACCTGCAGGCCCTCAGCCAAGGGCAGCACTTCATCATCTCTGTCGACGGCGTTCGCCGCGCAAGGCTGACGCCCGTCCTGCCCGACACCTCGCTGAACGCGCACAATGCCCTGGAAGCCATGAAGCGCCTGCACACGGCGGCCCCGGTCTCGCACGACATCATCCGCGCCTGGATTGAAGAAGGCCGAGAATGAACACCGTCCGTCTGGTGCCGGACGCGTCGGTCGCCCTTGCCTGGCTGCTGTACCGCGTGGATGTCCACGAATCGCTGCTTGCCCAGCATCTGCTCGACGTCGCGCACGGCTCGCAAAACACCGTGCCTCACATCTGGCGCGTAGAAGTTGCCAATGGCGTTTTGCGTGCAGAGCGCAGCCAGCGCATTTCGCGGGCCCAGGTTGCTGCGTTCAATCAGCTTCTCGACAACCTGCCCATCTCCGCCGACAACGATGATGCGGCTTCCAGCATCGCGCGCACCTGCCAGCTTGCCCGCGCCCACGGGTTGACTGCCTACGACGCCAGTTATCTCGAACTCTCGCTGAGGCAGCGCGCGTGCCTGGCGACCTTTGACCGCAAGCTGGCGGACGCGGCGCGGGCCAGCGGCGTCACCGTGTTCGGACAACCGCACGGCGTCGCCGAACCCGTGGCGTCCAATCTGTGGCAATGACGTTTTGGCAATAGCATCTTTGCAATGACAAAGGGCGGCCCATGGCCGCCCTTTGTCATTGCCTTCAGCAACGAGACGCTTACTTCACCCCGTACTTCGTCCGATACGCCAACACCGCGTCGCGGTTCTCCGCAAACGACGCATCATCCTGCAGCAGGGCCAGGATGTCGGTCAGCGAGGCAATCGCCACCACGGGGATGCCGTAGGTCTTGGCCACGTCCTGCACGGCCGAATGCGGCGACAGGGCGTCGTCCGGGCCGGCGCGTTCCATGCGGTCCATCGCGATCAGCACGGCGGCCGGTTCGGCGCCGGCGGCGCGGATGATTTCCACGGACTCGCGCACCGACGTGCCGGCCGTGATGACGTCGTCAATGATCACGACCTTGCCTTTGAGCGGAGCGCCGACCAGCGTGCCGCCTTCGCCGTGATCCTTGGCTTCCTTGCGGTTGTAGGCAAACGGCACGTCGCTGCGGCCCTGCATGTCCGGGTGGCCGGCCAGCGCCACGGCGGTAGCGGTGGACAGCGGGATGCCCTTGTACGCGGGGCCGAACAGCATGTCGAACTCGACGCCGGAATCCAGCAGCGCCTGTGCGTAGAACTGCGCCAGCTTGCCGACCGAGCGGCCATTGTTGAACAGGCCTGCGTTGAAGAAATAGGGGCTGATGCGGCCCGACTTGACCTTGAAGCTGCCAAAGCGCAAAACGCCCTCGTTCAAGGCGAAACGGACGAAATCCAGGGCGGTGACGGAGGACGGGGCGGCGGGCATGCAGGGTGATCCGGTAGGTGGCAGACCCCGCATTTTATCCGCTGTCGGGGCTGTTCCAGGTGGCCGCGGCGGAGTCGGTTAAATTCCTGGCATTGTCCGCCCCCCTGCGGCCGCATTACAGGAGTTTCGCTTTGCTGCGCATCACGTCGATCAACCTCAATGGCATCCGGTCCGCCTTCAAAAAGGGCCTGCAACCGTGGATGGAAAAGCACGCCGCCGACGTGCTGTGCCTGCAGGAAATCAAGGTATCCCACGAGGACCTGACCGACGAACTGCGCCATCCGCCTGGCTACACCGGCCACTTTCACCACGCCGTGAAAAAGGGCTACAGCGGCGTGGGCATCTACCTGCGAGATGCCGCCGAGCGCGTGAACAACGGCTTTGATTGTGAAGAGTTCGATAGCGAAGGCCGCATCATCCGCGCCGACTGGAAGGATCTATCGGTCATCAGCGCCTACCTGCCTTCCGGCTCCAGTGGCGACGAACGCCAGCAGGCGAAGTACCGCTTCCTGGACAGCTTCGGCCCGTGGATCGATGCCTTGATGCATGAGCACAAGACCACCGGTCGTGAATTCGTCATCTGCGGCGACTGGAACATCGCGCACAAGGAAATCGACCTGAAGAACTGGAAGGGCAACATGAAGAATTCGGGCTTTCTGCCCGAAGAGCGCGCGTGGCTGACGGACGTCTTCGACAAGCGCGGTTTTGTGGACGTGTTCCGCACCATCGACGACCGCCCCGACCAATACACCTGGTGGAGCAATCGCGGCCAAGCCTGGGCCAAGAACGTCGGGTGGCGCATCGACTACCAGATCGCGACCCCCGGCATCGCGGCCAAGGCGCGCAGTGTCGCCATCTACAAGGACGAACGCTTCTCGGATCACGCGCCGCTGACGGTCGATTACGACTTCACTTTGCGCGCGTGATTTTTCTCAAGATAAATATAGGGACGCATTAAAGGCATCGGGCGGACGGCAGCGTGTTTGTGACGCTGCCGGATGCCCCGCCGCGGCGTGTCAGAACACGCCCTGCCCTATGACACGCGGGCGGAATTAAACGGGGACGCTTCAAAAACCCCTGAAATTTCAAGCTCCCGCGCTTGATCAGCCCCATTTCAATCCACAGGCGATCAACGTTCGACTTCTATCCGTCCCCGCTTATTGGCGGAAAAAAATCTGTTTGTTATCAAGGTGATGGCGCAGTTTTTCGCTTTGCGCAGGGCAACATTTTGCCCCTACAATCCCCGCACCATACAGGTGCAGCGATGCACCAAAACAAACTGATCGCGCCCCAATCTGGCGCAATTTCCGCACCTATTCGAAGCACCCCCGAGGAGATCATGGTGAAAGTGCAGAGTCTGGACGACTTCCTGCGTGGCGTCGCCGCGCGCGACCCGCAGCAACCCGAATTCATGCAAGCCGTCCAGGAGGTGATGCTCAGCTTGTGGCCCTTCGTCGAGAAGCATCCCCACTACGCCGAGCACGCCCTGCTGGAACGCCTGGTCGAACCGGAACGCGTCATCCAGTTCCGCATCTGCTGGACCGACGACCAGGGCCGCGCCCAGGTCAACCGCGGCTTCCGCATCCAGCACAGCTCCGCGATCGGCCCGTTCAAGGGCGGCATGCGCTTTCACCCGTCGGTGAACCTGTCGATCCTGAAATTCCTCGCCTTCGAACAGACCCTGAAGAACTCGCTGACCACGCTGCCCATGGGCGGCGGCAAGGGCGGTTCCGACTTCGACCCCAAGGGCAAGTCCGACGCCGAAGTCATGCGCTTCTGCCAGGCGCTGATGATCGAGCTGTACCGTCACCTGGGTCCGGACACCGACGTGCCCGCCGGCGATATCGGCGTGGGCGCGCGTGAAGTCGGCTTCATGGCCGGCATGATGAAAAAGCTGTCCAACTCGACCGCCAGCGTCTTCACCGGCAAGGGCCTGACCTTCGGCGGCAGCCTGATCCGCCCCGAAGCCACCGGCTACGGCACCGTCTACTTCGCCGAGGAAATGCTCAAGCGCGTCGGCAAGTCCTTCGACGGCATGCGCGTGTCCGTGTCGGGCTCGGGCAACGTGGCGCAGTACGCCATCGAGAAGGCCATGGCGCTGGGCGCCCGCGTCATCACCGTGTCGGATTCGAACGGCACCGTGGTCGACGAAGCCGGCTTCAACCACGAGAAGCTCGTGGCGCTGATGCACATCAAGAATGACCTGCGCGGCCGCCTGGACACCTACGCCCGCCAGTTCGGCCTGCAGTACGAAGCCGGCAAGCGCCCGTGGCACGTGCCCGTCGACGTCGCCCTGCCCTGCGCCACGCAGAATGAGCTGGAACTGTCGGACGCCCAGACGCTCATCAAGAACGGCGTGCTGGCGGTTGCCGAAGGCGCCAACATGCCCGCCACGCTGGACGCTGCCAAGGCCTTCATCGCCGCGCGCGTGCTGTACGCGCCGGGCAAGGCCAGCAATGCCGGCGGCGTGGCCGTGTCGGGCCTGGAAATGGCCCAGAACTCGGCTCGCCTGTCGTGGACCCGCGAGGAAGTGGACACCCGTCTGCACGCCATCATGCGCGACATCCACGAAAACTGCGTGCGCCACGGCCACTCCGAGCGCGAGTACGTGAACTACCTGGACGGCGCCAACATCGCCGGCTTCGTCAAGGTCGCGGACGCCATGCGTCAGCAAGGGCTGTATTGACCGCCGCCTGCTGAAGCGCGCGCGACAACGCGCGGACCCGGCATGCAAAAGGCCGACTCGGATGAGTCGGCCTTTTGCATTGCGGCGATGACGGGCTGCGGACGGGGCCGCGGATGGGCCCGCGCCTGCGCCGCTAAAAAGCGCGCAGGCCGGCGGGTGGCGCAACGATCAGTGCTTCATCGCGCCGTGATCGTGGCTCATGCCGGGATTGTGCGAGGCCGGCTTGACCTTGAATTTCACCGCCACTTCGCCTGCCTTTTCAAACTTGAGCGTGGCGGGCACGGTGGCGCCATCCTTGAACGGCGCCTTCAGCTTGATGAACATGACGTGATAGCCGCCCGGGCTGAGTTTGACCTCGGTGTCGGCGGGCAGCGCGATGCCGCCTTCGACCTGGCGCATCTTGGAGACGCCGTTTTCGGTCTGCACGGTGTGCAGCTCGACGCGTTCGGCGGCGTCCGACGAGACCGACAGCAGACGGTCCGGCGCCTTGGCGTCGTTGTCGATATCCATGTACCCCGCACCGTTGGCCTGCCCGGGCGCCGAGGCGCGGACCCAGAGATCGTCAACTTCGACCTGGCCGACCTTGTAGTCCTTGGCCCACGCCGAACCGGCGGTGCACAAGCCGATCGCGGCGACAACGGCAAACTTGCGGATGTTCATGGGTGTCCTCCTGAGACGTTAGCGGCGCTTGACCAGGCTGCGGGCGGCTGACAGCACCGAGTCGGTCAAGGCTTCCATGGCCTCGGAGTTTACCCGCCAATGCTGCCAGTAGAGCGGCACATCCTCCCACGCCCGGCCGCGCAGCAGAACGAGTTGACCGGCATCAAGATGTTCCTGCACGAGCGGCAGCGGGTTCATGGTCCAGCCCAGTCCGCCCAGCGTGGCCTGCACGAAGGCGCGCGTGGACGGCACCCACCAGACCGGCGGCTCCCACGGCGCGGGGTCGGCGATCTTGTGCGCAAAGCGCGCCTGCAGCGCGTCCTTGCGGTTGAAGACCAGGACGGGCGCCTGGGCCAGCGTCTGCGCGTTGACGCCCGAGGCGAAGTAGCGCTTGTGGAAGTCGGGCGTGCAGGTGGCCACGTAGCGCATGCTGCCCAGCGCGTGGATGCGGCAGCCCTGCACCGGATCGGCCAGCGTGGTCACGGCGCCCAGCACGGAACCGTTGCGCAGCAGCGCGGCCGTGTGGTCCTGGTCTTCGGACAGCATGTCCAGCGTGGCGCGGGTGCGCGCCGCGAACTGCAAGGCCGCGTCGACAAACCAGGTTTCCAGGCTGTCGTGGTTGACCGCGATGGGAATGCTGGCGTGGGGCACGTCGTCGTCGGCAACGCCCAGGCGGTTCAGCGCGTCGTGTTCCAGCAAGGCGGTCTGCTCGGCCAATTGAACCAGCACCTGGCCGTCTGCCGTGGCGGCGGCCGGCACCGTGCGCTGGACCAGCAGCCGGCCCATCCGATCTTCCAGCGCCTTGATCCGCTGCGACACTGCCGACGGCGTGACGCTGAGCGACAGCGCCGCGCGCTCGAAGCTGCCTTCGCGCACCACCGCAGCCAGGGCGCGCAGGTTACCGTGATCGATTTTCATGAGATTAGCAGTACTTAATATAGTGAAGGAAAATTAGCTGTATTTCATATACATGGCAAGGGAAAATGGCGCATTGCCGATCGCTCACAGCGGTCGGCCACACAATCAAAGCGCTGCCACAGGCGCTGCAGTCACAGGTACACCGTTTCATGTTTGCCACCTTGTCATCCCCCGCCTTTCTCACCGCCTGGGCCAGCGGCACAGCCACGGGCCTGGGCCTTTTTGCCGTCGTGGGCGCGCAAAGCGCGTTCATCCTGCGCCAGGGCCTCATGCGCGCGCATCTGCTGAGCGTCGTCGCCATCTGCGCGTTGATCGACGCGGTCTTCATCTTTGCCAGCGTGTCCGGCCTGCAGGCGCTGACCGCGTGGTTCCCCTGGCTGACGACCGCCGTGCTGTGGTTCGGTGTGGCGTTCCTGACCTGGTACGCGGCGCAGTCCGCGCGCCGCGCCTGGACCGCCACGGGCGGCCTGGCCGCCGCCCGCGACGTGGTGCCATCGCGCCGCGCCGCCATGCTGGGCGCGCTGGGGTTTTCGCTGCTCAACCCGCACTTCTGGCTGGACATGGTGGTGGTCGGCTCGCTGGCGCACGGCTTCGAAGACGCCCGCATGGCCTTCGCCGCCGGCGCCTTCACCGCCAGCCTGCTGTGGCTGGCGGTCCTGGGCATCGGGTCGCGGCTCTTTGCGCCCTTCTTTGCCAGCGCGTCGGCCTGGCGGGCGCTGGACGGCATCATCGCCGTGGTCATGGCTGGCCTCGCAGTCAGTCTGGCGGTGAAGGGCGTCTGAGCTTGCCCGTGTACACCTCCACGTTCATCTTCGCCAAGAAGCAGTTCGACGACGCGTTCCACCGTCTCGACCAACGCATCGCCGAGGCCGCCCGCGCGACGCCCGGCTATCTGGGCGAAGAGTCCTGGGAAGACCCCACCCGCGGCTTGTTCGCCAATGTCTATTACTGGCAATCGCTTGAAGCACTGGACGCGCTGATCCGTCACCCGGCGCATCAGCAGGCCAAGGCCGCGCAGTCGCAATGGCTGGACGGATACCGGGTGGAGATTTCCCAGGTGCTGCGCCAGTACGGGCACGGCGTGCCCGCGCCGGCACTTTTATAATCGGCGCCTCACCACTTTCTGTCGGGCGCCCGGCCGGCCCGCCAACGCGCCATGCGTGGACCTTCGCCTTCCAAAGACGTGCGCCTGCCGCCGCTTGCCGCCATCCAGGCGTTCGAAGCGGCCGCGCGGCTGGGTTCCTTCGAGCGTGCGAGCGAAGAACTCTTCGTCACCGCCAGCGCCATCGGCAAGCGCATCGCCTCGCTGGAAACCCTGCTGGACGTCACGCTGTTCATTCGAAGCAGCCGCGGCGCGACGCTGAGCGCGGCCGGACGCGAGTACCTGGAACAGGTGCGCACGGCGCTGGATCTGCTGTCCGACGCCTCGCTGCATAAGCGCAACGAACCCAAGCTGGAAACGCTGCGGGTGGTGTCCACGCCGACCTTCGCGCGGCAGGTGCTGATTCCTGCCCTGCCCGGTTTCACCGCGGCACACCCCGGCGTCGAACTTGAAATCATGCTGTCCATTCCCTACCTGGACATCATGCCGCCCAACGCCGACGTCTGGATCCGCTTTGGCAGCGGCAAATATCCCGGCCTTCATGCGCACCCGCTCACGCACGATCCGGTGTTCGCGGTGTGCGCGCCGAGTTACCAAGCGACGCGCGGCCCATTCAAGCGGCCCGCCGATCTGGCGCGCGCCGACCTGTTGCGTTGCCCGATGGAGCCCTGGCGTCCGTGGCTGGCGGCGGCGGGCCTGGACTGGCCCGAGCCGTCGCGCGGGGTGTGGCTGGTGGACCTGGGCATGATGCTCGCCGCGGCGCGCGCCGGCCAGGGCGTGGCGCTGACTCGCCGATCGCTGGCCGCCGAGTGGCTGGACGAAGGCAAGCTCGTTCGCGTGCTGGATGTGGAGATCCCCGGCGAGTCGCAGTATTACCTGTGCACCGAAGCCACGCGCACACCGGGCGGCGCGGCCCAGGCGTTTTCCCTATGGCTCGCCGAGGTCTGCCAACGCGCAGCCCAATGGCCATGCGGGCCGCAGGCCGGTCCGGAATAAATTTCCAGTTATCTGCGGAATGAATTTCCGCACGGCGCCGCACCCTGATCGCTAGGATGCGGCCAGCGTGACTGCGCACGTCCCGGAAACACGCTGCGTGGACGAGCGGAAGCGGACGCATTGCCGACGCATTGCGAATGCAGCACCCACGCACGCCCATCTCACCGCCTATTCCGCTGCACGCATTCAGCAAGCTGAAAGGAACCTTGCATCCGTACTAGGTATTTACGCGGAAAAGCACCGCCGGGTCAGATTCGCGTAAGCGATTAAGCAGACAGTCACGACACGCAACAAAGGAGCGCGCCAACAAAACACCATCCGCCGATTGGCGCCGGCACACGGCTTTCCACGCAGTTCACCCAATTACAACGGAGACATCCATGGATTTTCGTTTGAAGCTGCTTGCAGGAACCCTTGCATTTGCCGTATCGGCCGCGTCCCACGCCGCCGACCCCATCAAGATCGGCGTGGCCGGCCCCTACACGGGCGGATCGTCCTCCATGGGCGTCAGCATGCGCGACGGCGTTCGCCTCGCGATTGAAGAGATCAACAAGAACGGCGGCGTGATGGGCCGCCAGCTCGTCGCGGTCGAACGCGACGACGAAGCCAAGAATGAGCGCGGCGTGCAGATCGCGCAGGAACTGATCAACAAGGAACAGGTGACCGCCACCGTCGGCTACATCAACACCGGCGTCGCATTGGCCTCGCAACGTTTCTACCAGGACGCCAAGATCCCGGTGTTCAACAACGTGGCCACCGGCAGCGTGATCACGCATCAGTTCAAGGCGCCTGAATACCCCGACAACTACGTGTTCCGCAATGCGGCGCACGACAGCATCCAGGCCCCGATGATCGTGGAAGAAGCGATCACGCGCCGCGGCTTCAAGAAGGTCGCGATCCTGGCCGACTCCACCAACTACGGCCAGCTCGGCCGCGAGGACCTGGAAAAGGCTCTGGACGCCAAGGGCATCAAGCCGGTCGCCGTCGAGAAGTTCAACATCAAGGACGTCGACATGACGGCTCAGCTGCTCAAGGCCAAGGCCGCGGGCGCCGAAGCCGTGCTGACCTACGGTATCGGCCCGGAGCTGGCCCAGGTCGCCAACGGCATGACCAAGCTGGGCTGGAAGGTGCCGATCATCGGCAGCTGGACGCTGTCCATGGCCAACTACATCGACAACTCCGGCGCCAACGGTGAAGGCGCGCGCATGCCGCAGACCTTCATCCAGGACCCGGACACGCCCAAGCGCAAGGCGTTCATCGACGCGTACCTGGCCAAGTTCAAGCCCAAGAACAACCGCATCGATTCGCCGGTGTCGGCGGCGCAGGGCTATGACTCCATCTTCCTCTTGGCCGCGGCCATCAAGCAGGCGAACTCGACCGACGGTCCCAAGGTGCGCGAAGCACTGGAAAACCTGCAGACCCCGGTCGAGGGCGTGGTGATGACCTACAACAAGCCCTTCTCGCACGACAACCACGACGCGATCACCGCGAAGGAAGTGGTCATCGGCGAGGTCAAGGGCGGCCGGGTCATCAAGGCCAACTAAACCCCGACAAGCAGGAAGGCGGCGGCTGCCCGGCCGCCGCCGCCCGCGCCCCAAGCTTCGGGCGCGGGGCATGCAGCCGCCTGAAAACAGCGTTCTGCCCAAGGGGGTTGGGACGGAACACAGCGCCTCAAGACACACACCATGATTCTTCTACAGCTCATCTATAGCGGTATCGCGCTAGGCATGATCTATGCGGTCATTGCGTTCGGCTACCAGCTCACCTTCGCCACATCGGGCACTTTGAACTTCGGCCAGGGCGAAGCCCTGATGCTGGGTGCGCTCGTCGGCCTCACGCTCGTCGGACTGGGCGTGAACTACTGGGTCATGATTCCCATCGTCTGCATCTTCGGCTTCGCGCAGGGCGCGCTGGTCGAACGCGTGGGCGTACGGCCCGCCATCAAGACGCGATCGGAATTTGGCTGGATCATGGCCACCATTGCGCTGGGCATCATCTTCAAGAACGTGGCCGAAAACATCTGGGGCCGCGACGACCTGCGCTTTCCCTCGCCGTTGCCCGAAGCGCCGATACAGGTGCTGGGCGCCAACGTGCTGCCGATGGAGCTGCTGGTGGTGTTCGGCGCGCTGGGCATGATGATTCTGGTGGAAATCTTCAACCGCAAATCCATTTACGGCAAAGCCTTCGTCGCCACGTCCAACGACCGCGACGCGGCCGGCCTGATGGGCATCAACACCGGCATGGTCATCACGTTCTCGTACGCACTGTCGTCGCTGACCGCGGCGTTTGCCGGCGTGCTGGTCGCGCCGCTGACGCTGACGGGCGCCACGATGGGCGCCGTGCTGGGCCTGAAGGCATTTGCCGTCGCGATCATTGGCGGCCTGTCCAGCGGGATGGGCGTCGTGGTGGGCGGGCTGATCCTGGGGATCGCCGAAACGACCACCGGGTTCTATCTATCAACGGGATACAAAGACGTGCCGGGATTGGTATTGCTGCTGCTCGTTCTGACCTTCAAGCCCGCCGGCCTGTTCGGCAAGACCGCGATCAAGAAGGTGTAAGCGATGAAACCCCTGCATCTTCTTCTATCCATCGTGGCCGTGGCCTGCCTGGCCGCCGTGCCGCTGGGCGTGACCAACACGTATTACCTGCACCTGATTGAAACCATCATGATCTATTCGATCCTGCTGTTCGGGCTCGATATCGTGGTGGGCTACACCGGCCAGGTGTCGCTGGGCCACGCCGGCTTGTTCGGCATTGGCTCGTATGTGGCCGGCGTACTGGTCTTTCACTTGCAGATTCCCATCTGGCTGACACTGCCCGCCGCCATCGTCATCGCCGCCGCCTTTGGCGCAGTGCTGGCGCTGCCGGCGCTCCGCGTCACCGGCCCCTATCTGGCGATGGTGACGCTGGCCTTCGGCACGATCATCCAGATCCTGATCAACGAGATGACCTTCCTGACCGAAGGCCCGTTGGGCATCAAGGTCACCAAGCCGTCCATCGCCGGGCACGTGCTGACCAAGGCCGAATACTTCTGGCTGGTCGCCGCGTTGCTGGTGATCTCGCTGATCGTGGTGCACCGGATCCTGAAGTCGCACCTGGGCCGTTCGTTCGAAGCCTTGCGCGACAGCCCGATCGCGTCCGACTGCATGGGCGTGTCGGTGTACCGGCACAAGGTGATTGCCTTCGTCATCAGCGCCGGCTTTGCCGGCCTGGCGGGCGCGCTGTACTCGTATTCGGAACAGTACATTTCGCCGAATACGTACAACTTCGAACTGACGATCCTGTTCCTGCTGGCCATCATCATGGGCGGCCGCAAGAGCCGCACCGGCGCGCTGCTGGGCGCCTCGATCATCGTGCTGCTGCCCAAGATGCTGGACGACATCGGCACCTTCCGCCTGATCGCGCTGGCGGTGGCGATCCTGGTGACGGTAGGCAGCGTCGTGGCCATCTCCAAGGGCCGCACCGAGCCGCGCAAAGTCGCGGTGCCGGTGATCGGCACGATCGTGCTGGCCATCTTCTCGTACTGGCTGGAAGCCGTCACCGACTGGCGCCTGACCATCTTCGGCGCGATGATCTTGTTCGTCGTGTACTACCTGCCCGACGGCATCGTGGGCTTCGTGCGCAACCTGTTCTTCTCCACGCGCCGCGCGGCACTGGCGGTCAAGAAAGACCTGGTGAAGGAACAGGACGCCGTGCCGGACGCGGTGGCGGGCAAAGGCGAGACCCTGCTCGCGGCCAAGAACGTGCTGATGCAGTTCGGCGGCCTGAAAGCCCTGAACGAGGTGGACCTGACCGTCAAGCGCGGCACCATCCACGGGCTCATCGGACCCAACGGTTCCGGCAAGAGCACGATGATGAACGTGTTGACCGGCATCTACGTGCCCACGGCCGGCGCGGTGGAGTTCGGGGGCAAGTCGCTCGTGGGCCTTCCGCCCGCGGACATCGCCGAAGCCGGCATCGCGCGCACGTTCCAGAACGTGCAACTCTTCGGCGAAATGACCGCGCTGGAGAACGTGCTGGTGGGCCTGCATCACACCTTCACGACGGGTCTGGCAGGCATCGCGCTGCGCACGCCCAAGTGGAAGACCGAGGAACAAGGCGCGCGGGCGCGGGCCATGGCGCTGCTGGAATTCGTGGGCCTGGAATCGCTGGCCAGCGAAGAGGCGCGCAACCTGCCCTACGGCAAGCAGCGCCTCTTGGAGATCGCCCGCGCGCTGGCGCTGGATCCGCAATTGCTGCTGCTGGACGAACCGGCGGCAGGCCTGACGGCGCCCGACATCGTCGAGCTCTTGGCCATCATCCGCAAGGTGCGTGACCACGGCATCACGCTGATTCTCATCGAACACCACATGGACGTGGTGATGGGGGTGTGCGACACGGTGTCGGTGCTGGACTTCGGCCAGAAGATCGCCGAAGGCCTGCCCAATGAAGTGCAAAGCAACGCCAAGGTGATCGAGGCGTATCTGGGCGGCGCGCCCGCCTGACGCCAAGGGGACAAGAAGATGCTATCGATCAAGAATCTGGAAGCAGGCTACGGGAAGGTGAAGGTGCTTCACGGCATCAGCATGGAAGTGCCGAAAGCCAAGGTGGTGACGTTGATCGGCTCGAACGGAGCTGGGAAGACGACGACGATGCGGGCGCTGTCGGGGATGATCCGGCCGACTGCGGGGGAGATCACGCTGGGTAGCAAGCGGATTGATGGGATGGAGTCACATCGCATCGCGCGGCTGGGACTGGCGCATTCGCCGGAGGGGCGCCGGGTGTTTCCTACGCTGTCAGTGACCGACAATCTGCTGCTGGGTGCGTTTCCGCGTCTGACGGGTAGCCGGCCTAAGGGTGACGTTCAAGCTGATCTGGGGCGGGCGATGGATCTGTTCCCGCGCTTGAAGGAACGGCGGGATCAGCTGGCTGGGACGCTGTCGGGCGGTGAACAGCAGATGCTGGCCATGGCGCGCGCGGTGATGCTGAATCCGGAATTGGTGCTGCTGGACGAGCCTTCGATGGGACTGGCGCCGATTCTGGTTGAAGAGGTGTTCCGGATCATTGCGCGGCTCAAGGAAGAAGGCGTGACGATGCTGCTGGTGGAGCAGTTCGCGGCGGCGGCGTTGAATGTGGCGGATTATGGGTATGTGCTGGAGAACGGGCGGATTTCTGTGCATGGGAGTGCGGAGAAGTTGAAGCATGATCCGGCTGTGGTTGCGGCTTATTTGGGTGGGGGGCATTGAGAGTGACGATTGGTCGGCTGGCGGTGAGGTGGGTTCTTTAGACGCCCGCCGCAGCGGGGGCCTGGGTGCGCGGGGCTACGATTG
>NZ_DIEJ01000087.1:0-8261 GCF_002418565.1 Achromobacter sp. UBA5777
GCCCGCCACCGCGTCTGGTGCTGGGCGCGCCAGGACGCCCCCGCGCCCGCCGCCCTGACCGCCTGAGACGCATGAGACCCGCCATGAACCTGCACGACATTCCCCTCGCGTCTTCCGCGCCCGCGGCCACCGCGGTGCCCATGCTGGAAGTCATCGGCTTGAAGAAGCACTTTCCCGTCGACAGCGGGCGGGGCGCCAAGGTGCTGCGCGCGGTCGACGGCATCTCGCTGTCGGTGCCCCGTGGCCAGACGCTCAGCCTGGTCGGCGAGTCCGGCTGCNNCGGCTGCGGCAAGTCCACGACAGGCAAGTGCCTGATCCGCCTGACCGATCCCACTGAAGGGCGCATCCTGCTGGAAGGCGAAGACCTCGCCAAGATGAACAGCAGCCAGTTGCGCGCCATGCGCCGGCGCATGCAGTTCATTTTCCAGGATCCGTTTTCGTCGATGAACCCGCGCATGCGCGTGCGCGACATCATCGGCGAGCCGCTGCGCAACTTCGGCCACGGGCCCGAAGCCATCCGCGAGCGCGTGGCGCAGCTGCTGGCGCGCGTCAGTCTGCGGCCCGACGCGGCCGACAAGTATCCGCACGAATTTTCGGGCGGCCAGCGCCAGCGCATCGTGATCGCGCGCGCCTTGGCGCTGGACCCGGGCCTCATCGTCTGTGACGAGCCGGTGTCGGCGCTGGACGTGTCGGTGCAGGCGCAGGTCATCAACCTGCTGATGGACCTGCAGCGCGACCTGGGCCTGACCTATGTGTTCATCTCGCACGACCTGAGCGTCGTGCGCCACATCAGCCACCGCGTGGCCGTGATGTACCTGGGCAAGATCGTCGAGATCGGCACGCGCGATGCGATCTTCGACCGCCCGGCGCATCCGTACACGCGCGCGCTGCTGGCCGCCGTGCCGTCCGCGCGCCAGGGAGAGCGCAACCCCGTCGAGATCCTGAAGGGGGAAATCCCCAGCCCGCTCTCGCCCCCGTCCGGCTGCGCGTTCCGCACCCGTTGTCCGATGGCGCAGCCGCGCTGCGCCGAAGAAACGCCCCAGCCTCGCCAGGTCGCCAACGAACAGCAGGTCGCCTGCCACTTTGCCTGATCGCCGCATTGCCTGATCCCACATTGCCTGATCCCATTCAGCCGGAGAACCGCATGTCCCAGCCCGACGCCACCCCGTTTGACTACATCCTCGCCGGCGGCACCGTCATCGACGGCACCAACGCCCCCGGCCAGCGCGCCGACGTGGGCGTGCGCGGCGACCGCATCGCCGCCGTGGGCGATCTGTCCGGCAGCGCTGCGCAACGCCGCATCGACGTGACGGGCAAGGTCGTGGCGCCCGGCTTTATCGACTCGCACACGCACGACGACAACTACCTGCTCAAGCGCCGCGACATGACGCCCAAGATCTCGCAGGGCGTCACCACGGTCGTCACGGGCAACTGCGGCATCAGCCTGGCGCCGCTGGCCCACGCTCACGCCAGCCCGCCCGCGCCACTGGACCTGCTGGATGAAGGCGGCTCGTACCGCTTTGAACGTTTCTCCGATTACCTGGACGCGCTGCGTGCCACGCCCGCCGCCGTCAACGCCGCCTGCATGGTCGGCCACTCCACGCTGCGCGCGGCCGTCATGCCCGACCTGCAGCGCGCCGCCACGCCGGATGAAGTGCAGGCCATGCAGACGCTGGCCGACGACGCCCTGGCCAGCGGCGCCATCGGCATCTCGACCGGCACGTTCTACCCACCGGCCGCCCAGGCCACCACCGAGGAAATCATCGAGGTCTGCCGCCCGCTCAACACGCACGGCGGCATCTACGCCACCCACATGCGCGACGAGGGCGAACACATCGTGGCGGCGCTGGAAGAAACCTTCCGCATCGGCCGCGAACTGGACGTGCCGGTCGTGATCTCGCACCACAAGGTCATGGGCCAGCCCAACTTCGGCCGCTCCGCCGAGACCCTGCCGCTGATCGAGGCCGCGATGGCAAAGCAGGACGTCTCGCTGGACGCCTACCCCTACGTGGCCGGCTCCACGATGCTCAAGCAAGACCGCGTGCTGCTGGCCGGCCGCACCATCATCACGTGGTGCAAGCCGTTTCCCGAACTCAGCGGCCGCGACCTGGACGAGGTCGCCGCCGAACGCGGCAAGTCCAAATTCGACGTGGTGCCCGAGCTGCAACCGGCCGGCGCCATCTATTTCATGATGGACGAGCCCGACGTGCAGCGGATTCTGAAGTTCGGCCCCACCATGATCGGCTCGGACGGCTTGCCCCACGACGAACGCCCGCATCCGCGCCTGTGGGGCACATTCCCGCGTGTGCTGGGCCATTATTCCCGCGACCTGGGCCTCTTCCCGCTGGAAACCGCAGTCTGGAAAATGACCGGCCTTACCGCCGCCAAGTTCGGGCTGGCCGAACGCGGGCAGGTGCAGCCAGGCTACTTTGCCGACCTCGTGGTCTTCGATCCGGCCACGGTGGCCGACGCCGCCACGTTTGAACGCCCCACCGAACGCGCTGCGGGCATTCACTCGGTCTACGTGAACGGCGCGCCCGTATGGGAGGAGCATGCCTTCACCGGTCAGCACGCCGGCCGCGTCCTGGCGCGGAGCGCCGTTGGGATCGCCGCTCCAGGCAACGCCGGGAGCGCCGCATGACCGCCCGCAAGCTCCACCTTGCCGTCGCCCAGCTTGGCCCCGTCCAGCGCAGCGACACCCGGGTCCAGGTCGTTCGCCGGCTGATCGACCTGCTGGAAGACGCCCACAGCCGCGGCGCGGCCTGGGTGACGTTTCCGGAGCTGGCGCTGACCACGTTCTTTCCGCGCTGGTCCATCGACGATCCGTCCGAGGTGCAGGCGTTCTTCGAAACCGAAATGCCGGGCCCCCTGACCCGCCCCCTGTTCGACGCGGCGCGCGACAAGGGCATCGGCTTCTATCTGGGCTACGCCGAGCTGGCGGACGGCGTGCAATACAACACCAGCATCCTGGTCGGTCGCGACGGCCAGATCGTGGGCAAGTACCGCAAAATTCATATCCCCGGCGACGCGCAGGCCGTCGACGGCGCGTCCTTGCAGCATCTTGAGAAGAAGTATTTCGCGGTCGGCGACCTGGGGTTTCCCGTCTGGCAGACCCCGGACGCCGCCATCGGCATGTGCATCTGCAACGACCGGCGCTGGCCCGAGACGTTCCGCGTCATGGGACTGCAAGGCGTGGAGGTCGTCATGGCCGGGTACAACACCCCCTCCGGCTACGTGCAATGGAACGAGCCGATCCACCTGCGCATGCACCACCACCTGCTGTCGCTGCAGGCCGGCGCCTACCAGAACGCCTGCTGGGTGGCCGCCGCGGCCAAGGCCGGCGTCGAGGAAGGCAACCCCATGATCGGCGGATCCTGCATCGTCGCGCCCACGGGCGAAATCATGGTGCGCACGTTCTCCGAGGACGACGAGGTCATCAACTTCGTCTGCGACCTGTCGGTGTCGGATCACTACCGCGCCAACATCTTCAATTTCGCCGCCCACCGCCGGCCTGAGCACTACCGGATGATCGTCGAACGCACCGGCGCCCAGCCTCCCGCCTGACCCGGCCCACCCCGTACAATCCGGCTACACGCGGCGGGGCTTGCGGGCCCTGCCCCTGCCCTCAACCCTATAAGCCAGACCGCTACATGGCCCCAACCGGCAACACATCCCCGCCCGAAATCGTGGGCAAGGAAGAAATGGGCGCCCGCCTGCGCGCCGAGCGCAAGGCCAGGAAGATGACCTTGCAGGCACTGTCCAAGGCCAGCGGCATCGCGGTGTCGACACTATCGAAGGCCGAACTCGGCCAGATCGCCCTCAGTTACGAAAAATTCGCCGCGCTGGCCCGCGCGCTGGATATCGACATGACGCGCATGTTCATGCTGCGCGACGCCGCACAGGCCGCGGTCGCCCCCACCTTCGTCAAGAACCGGCTCAGCGACGCCCGCGACTACATCACCGAGAACTATCACTACCGCCTGCTGATGGGCGAATACCCCGGCAAGAAGATGCTGCCGATGGTCGCCATGATCGATTCGCGCAAGGTCGTGGAGTTTGAAGACTACATCCGCCACCCGGGCCAGGAGTTCGTCGTGGTCCTGTCGGGCAAGGTCCGCATCCAGTTCGAAAACGGCGACAGCGTCGTGCTGAACCGGCTGGAATCGGCGTACTTCGACAGCAGCATCGGCCACGTGTATCTGTCGCTGAGCAGAAAGCCGGCCGAAGTGCTGGCCGTGTGCAGCGACATGGAGGATGTGCCGGAGCGGTTGAAGGGCTGAGCGTTGAGAACGCCTAGTGCCGGCGTTCGCTAGCGGCCAGGAGCTTCTTGGTCATCGTGTCGTAACGGCGCAGAATGCGCCGGCCGTTCAGCGACTTGCTCCATGAATACACGGGAATGAGCTGCTTGGAGCCGTATCCGTCCACCAGATAAAGGCCTTCGCGCCCTTCGGCATTGAAACCCACGACGATGTTGCTGGCGCTGACATCGTTGAACACCACGTGCGCGTCGATCAGCGCCATGATGAATTCGTGCACGCGATAGCGCAGTTCCGGCGAAAACCCTTGCCGCGCCACGACTTCCTTCAGCGTGGGCGCCAGGTTGCCATGCGCATCGACGATGCGCTCGACCACCTGGCCCAAGCCCTTCGAGGTCAACACCAGGCCGAAGATGCGCGCCATCAGCACATTGCCGCCCCGCGCACCCTGCTGGGCCGTGGTGGCGATGTACTCGACGGCTTCCATGATGAACACGCGATGCGAAGCATCACGCCGGAAACGCTTGTACCAGGGACGTTTGCGGTCGGCTTGGCTGCGGCGCACGCCATTGACGATCTTGATCAACAGCGAGCTGTCGGCCGGATGCAGATACACGTCCCGCTCGCTGCCCGCCGCGGCGATGGTCAGCGGCTTCAAATCCAGGACCTCGAACGGACTGGCCGATTCCGATGGGGCGAGCGCCCGCCGCGGAATGACTTGCAGGCCCTTCCAGGGTGTCGTCTTCGGGTGGGCGGTCTTTTGCCGGACCGACACGTTCAGCACGGACGCGGCCTCGGCAAATGCCGGAAAGCCCCGGCATGAGGATGCGGTCGGTCATGCCGATGTCGGCTCGGGGATTCGAAGGTGCAGGAAAGCATTGAAGAATTTGGCGCAATCTCGTGGCGCGAGCGACAGATTGCAATGTTGGCTTGATAGTTGGCTTGCGACATGTTAGTCGCGAGGCGGCGACGGCACAAGCGCAGCGGCGATTTGCACCCGGATGGGGTTTCCCCTGAGATGGCGCGGTTCCCGGGGGATCCGCGCCCCTGCGGTCCTTTGTTCCGCTATCTGGAAATCTGTTTTCCAGCGGATCCGGGCGAATAGCCACAGATTGGCTTGCGGACCGACCACCGAAGGGACCATCCACCGAAGGGACCCACAAACAAAAAACCCGCATCCTCCAAAAGAAAAATGCGGGTTCATTGCGAGGAATTTCTTGGTGCCGACGGCGAGACTCGAACTCGCACAGCTTTCGCCACTACCCCCTCAAGATAGCGTGTCTACCAATTTCACCACGTCGGCTTGACCAACCCAACAAGGCGAACCCTGCTGGAAAGTCGAGCATTCTATCACGGAATTTTGAAAGCGGGAAAGCCGCCCCGCTTTATCGGTAAGGCGGCGGGTTGGGCCCGCTCAGCCCGCACAAATTCAGGCCGCCACCGCCTCCACGCCCAGCGCCTGCAAGCACGCCGCGAGCGATCGCGCCTGTGTGGCGTCGTACAGCGCCAGTTCGTCCATCACCGGCGCGCCCAGCGCCGCTTCGAACGCGGCCTGACTGGCGTTTTGCGCGTACTCGGCTTGCGCCTTGTCGCCCAGGTTCGACTGAAAGATGCCGGCTGCGCTGACCGGCAGGAAGTCTTCGTACACCAGCGGTTCAAACTGGATGTAGCCCGCATCGATCAGGGCGGACAGATCCGAGGTTTCCGGCGTGCCCGGCTTGCCGGTCAGGAAGTAGCGGAAATACGCCAGCCCCTGGTCTTGCAGCGTCGCGTAATCGTCCGGAAAAGCCGCAAAGCAATCCTGCAGGTTCTGCATGTAGGCCGCCGCATTGCCCTCGTTGGGCGCGCCGCTGATGCGGCTGCGGGCCAGGTCCAGCAGCTGGTCGTACAGCGCGCGGCCCTTGCGGGTCAGCGCCACGCCGCGTTGCTCGATCTCGCCGAAGCGGGCGGTGTGGCTGCCCACCGCACTGACGCCGTCCGCGCCAACGAACCGCACCGGTTCCTCGAGCGCCTTGAAGCTGGTCTGGCGCAGCAGGATCGGGCACTTTCGCGGCGGCGGGCCTTCGATGACGGCCTTGGCCGACACGCCGCGGCGCGGCATCTCGGCCTGCGCTTCGTCGATGTCCAGCGTGCGCGGGGTCAGGTGGTTGATGTGCGGCCCCTTGAACGCCACCACGTCGGCGATCAGGCGATGCTGGCCATGCAGTTCGCGGTAGTCGTCCAGGCTGACCGTGGACTCGCTGTGCCAGCGGAACGTGTGCAGCGCCTCGGCCACGAATTCCCGGGCGTCGGCCTCGTTCAGGCCGCCTTGCGCCTCACAGCTGGCGGTCAGCGCCAGAACGCGGTCCGTGAAAATCTGGCGGGCGGCCAGGATGCGGGCGGCCTTTTCCCGCAGGGCCACGTCGTCGATCAGCTCCAGGCGCAGCAGCGAGGTGAAGACGCGGAACGGGCTGGCCTGCAGGGCCGCTTCATGCGTGGCGCGAAAAGCCGTCGAATGCACCGGCACGCCGGCGGGCGACAGGTCGTAGTAGCCGACGGGCAGCATGCCCATCACGGCGAACACACGGCGCATGTTGGCCAGTTCTTCCGGCGTACCCACGCGGATGGCGCCATGGCGTTCGATGTCCAGCCGTTCGATCTCGCCGGTACGCGCCAGATGCGCGGCCAGTTCCGGCTGCTCGTCCATCGTCCGGGCGTTCACCTGCGCCACGAGGTCCAGCAGCGTGTCGTACAGCGGGACTTCCTGCTTGTACATGTCGGACATGGCGCGCGAAAACCAGGCGCGGATCTGATCGGGATTGACGTAGTTCTGACTCATGACGGGCTCGGCACATCTGTGGAAAAGGATGGCCCGCATGTAATCACGCCGCCCCGCGCCGATCAAATGAAAAAATTCGGCTTAATCAGTCCGTTTTTTCATGGACCGGGCGCGCGGCGCGCCACGGCCGTCCGGCTGGCGGGCTTCGTCCCGTACCCACGCCACGAATTGCTTGATCTTCGGCACCTCGGCCGAGTGCTCGGAATACGCCACGAAGTACGCGCCGTCGCTGGGCTGCACGTATTCCCAGGGAATGACCAGCTTGCCGGCCTGCAGTTCTTCTTCGGCAAGCAAGCGCGGCGTGAGGGCGATGCCGCAACCGCCCTCGGCCGCCCGCACGCACATGTAGAAGGTGTCAAAGCGCGGCCCGAGATAGCTGCGGTCGGACTGGAATTGCTGATGGGAAAAGTAATCGTGCCAGGCCTCCGGGCGGGAGGCGCACTGAATCAGCGTCTGCCGGCTCAGGTCGGCAAGACTGGCCAGCTTGCCACCGTGCAGGATGGCGGGAGAGCACACCGGCACGACGTCAGCCTCGAAGAGTTCCACACACTGCGCGCCGGGCAGCGCGCCATGACCGAAGAAAAGCGATATGTCGATCTTGGCCTGCATCAGATCGAACGGATGGGTTTCGCTGCGCACCTTCAACTGGATTTCCGGATGCGCAGCCATGAAGCGCTGCAGCCGGGGGATCAGCCAGCGCGAACCGAAAGTGGGCTGGGTGCCGATGGTGAGCACCTGAGTTTCGCTGCCATAGGTCAGGATGTCGCGCGATGCCACGTCGATCTGATTCAGGATTGCTCTGACCTCGGACTGGTACAGCGCGCCTGCGGGCGTCAGTTGCAGCCGGCGGCGCACGCGCAGGAACAGCGGGTTGCGCAGCAGGGCCTCCAGTTGCGCGATCTGCTTGCTGATCGCGCTCTGCGTCATGTGCAGCTCCTCGGCCGCGCGCGTGAAGCTCATGTGCCGCGCCACCGCCTCGAAACACTGCAGCGCCATCATCGACGGCATCAATCGCTTTTCCATGGCTTTTCCAGGCAGATCGCTTCAATGCGGCAAGCATAAAAAAAGCCGGCTTACGCCGGCCTTTTTGCTGCTGCGCCTTACTTTGCCGGGGCGGCAGGTGCACCCGCCGGCTTTTCGCCAGCCGGGGCGGCCGGGGCAGCCGGAGCCGCCGGCACGGAGGCGTC